>CBIHQZ010000340.1:0-6862 GCA_966212315.1 uncultured Myxococcales bacterium | reverse complement strand
ACGTACGGTCCTGCGGGCTCAACGCGAGTGCGCGACGCATGCTCGCGCGGGCTTCGTCACGATGTCCCTGACGTACTTCGAGTTCCGCGCGCGTGCGCCAGAAAGCAGGTTCGTCGGGCGCGATCTCGATGGCGCGATCGAGCACGCCGTGGGCGTCGTCGGCGCGACCGATCGATTCGAGCATGTCCGCAGCGGAGAGGTAGAGCGTGAGACGATCGGGTTCGGTCGCGAGCAATCGATCCACGAGCGCGCGGGTCGTCTCGCGATCACCACGTTGTCGCGACTCGCGGGCCACTTGTTCGATCGCGCTCGGCTCGCCGTTCACGCGCAAGTACCGACGACGCAGCGCGTACGCTTCGTCGAAGAGCTGCGCGTGTTCCGCGAGAGACGCACACGCACGCAAGACAGCCGGCGCTTCGGGATCACGCTCGAGCGCATCGCGCGCCATCTGGTAGGCCGCGAGCGAGAGTCCGAGTCCGTCGAGCACGAGTGCCTTCTCGATGCGCGGCAGCACGAACGCTTCGTCGGCGGCGATCGCGCGGTCGAGAATCGGAATCGCGTCGTCAGGGTGCGCGCCCACGCGTCGCTCGTGACCGAGTGAACCGAGCACGTACGGGTCGTCGGGCGCGAGATCCGCTGCGTGACGAAGAGCAGCCAGTCGACGATTGCGTTCGGTCGCCAGGTCCGCGGTGAGCAGCCATCGCTCCGCGTTGGACTCGGCCTGCGCCGCGCGCTCCGCGAGATCGGCTGCGGCGGGCGCGTTCAAATCGTCCGAGCGGGTGAGCGCCACGATGCGCGCGTAGTCCTCGAGCATCTGCGCGGTCGGATGCGGACCTTCGGCGCGCGCGCGCAATTCCGCGAGCACTCCCAACGTGACGGGCACTGCGGGCGCGTGCCCGCCCGGCGGCGCGCTACTCGCCTCGGGAGTGATTCGCTGTTCGGGCGCGACGGCGGGATCCGGATCGAACGTCAGTTCACTCGCGACCGAACCATCGACGTGTGCGAAGCGCGCGAAGAACCCGAGGTCGTGTTCGTCGGTGCAGATCTCCACGAGCACGCGATTGGCGCCGCGATGCAAGCGCACCCGCGCACCGGCGCGATCGGGGAACGGCGCACGCACCGCTTCGTCGGTGTACGCCACCGTGCCGTTCACGTACGCGCGCACCTGACCGGCCGCACCGAGCCAGAGGACTGCGTCCTGATCGCGCGGCGAGGTCGCGGTCGTGTGTGCAAACGCGCAAGCGTTCTGTGCGGGGCGCGCCACCGCATCGAGTGCGACGAAGCCATCGCGCGCGATGTCGGGGAACGGACGCCATCGCACCGCGCGTTCTTTTCCGTCGTACGACTGCGATGGATCGGGACGCGCGCCGCGCTGCGCTTGAATCGGCAACGTCGCTGCGAATCCACGACGGCCGTCGTTGTCGAACGGACCGATGACTTGCCAGCGCGTGATGAACCCGAGCGAGCGGATGATCTCTTCGGACTCGTGCTGCTGCCCCATGCGACGGCGGACATCGGCCTCGAGATACGAAGCGAGCGCGCGACGGAGTGGCGGCGCGGTCGTCAGCGTCGCGATCGCGTGAATCTGATCCGCGAGAAACGCCGGCTGGACCCAGTCGCGCTGACTCCAGAGCCGCAACAAGGGAATCGCTCCACGCGCATCGCGAACCTGCGCCGACGCGTTGCGCATGTGCGTCGCGGCCCATTCACGCGAAGTGCGCTGAGCGTGCGCGGGACGTACGACGAGCGCGGTCGCGAGCATCGATGCCGCCGCAGCGACGCGCCACATCGTTGCACCGCGCCCACGCGCTCTGTAGGCTCCGCCGCCGTGCTGTTCGGACTGATTCGATCGATGCGCCCGAAGCAATGGGTGAAGAACATCTTCGTCATCGCGCCGCTGGTGTTCGCGAAGGATCTGTTCAAACCCGAAGTGTTCCTCCGCGCACTCGCTGCGTTCTTCGTGTTCTCGCTCCTCGCGGGCGCGATCTACATCATCAACGACGTGGTCGACGCCGACGACGACCGCCGCCATCCGACGAAGAAGCATCGCCCCATCGCAGCCGGCCTCGTTCCGCCCGGCACCGCGAAGGTCGCCGCCACGATCCTGGTGATCGGCTCGCTCGCATCCGCCAGCGCGCTCTCTCTCGGCGTGGCCGCCTGTGCGCTCGCGTACCTGGTGAACAACCTCGCCTACTCGCTTCGCATCAAGCACGTGCCCTACCTCGATGTCGGTTCGATCGCGCTCGGCTTCGTCCTGCGCGTGCTGGCGGGATCGTACGCCGTGTCGGTCCGCCCGTCGTTCTACATCATCGCGTGCACGGCTCTGCTCGCTTTGTTTCTCGGCTTCGGCAAGCGCCGTCACGAACTCAAAGTGAATCAAGCCAAGGCTCGCGCATCGCTCGAAGCCTACGACCCGCGCGCGCTCAGCATCGCGCTCTATCTGCTCGGCGTGCTCACCGTCGCGGGCTACGTCATGTACACGCTCGATCCCGTCACGATCGCGTTCTTCCACACGCCGTACCTCTGGGTCACGACGCCGTTCGTGGTCATCGAGCTGGCGATCTTCGTGAAACTCGTTCGCGACGAGAGCCGTCTCGAGAGCCCTACCGACGCGATCTTGAATCACGTGCCGTTCATCCTCGTGTTCGTGCTGTGGACGGTCGTGATGCTCACGCTGGTCTACAAACTCAGACCGTCGACCGGTTGATTCGTTCCCGCGAAGGTCGCGAACGCCTGGACGCGTGACGCGGACACGCTCGAACGGGAGATTCGCGCTCGATCCGACTGTATCTGTTCGCCATACAATACCGTCTCGAACATATCGTTTCTCGAAGCTCGCGCGCTCTGTCACGGTTCTCTCCGGGGCGAACGTTTCGCCCTCGAGCGGGAGGACACGATGGATCGATCAGCCAGCAAGGACGCGCGTCTCGAGCATGCGCACCGTCGGGCGTTGCGCGCGGCGCGAGCAGTCACGATCAGCCTTTTTGCACTCGGCGCTACCGGATGTTCGTCGATGGTGGTTCCCGTCGAGGAGGCCGCTGTGCGCGCCGACGCGCAGCAAACGATCGTCGACGCGCCAGTCGCCGACCGCACCGAGGCGGTCGACGCGGGAACCGATGCGATCACCCCCACCGACGTCGCGGACGCGGGGTGCGGCTCGCCGGAGAGCAACGAGACGTACGTCGAGTGTTGCGACCGCGTGAACTGGGACTTCAACCTGGGATGCGCCGCATGGGGCCCGTTCGTTCCACCCGAAATGGCGGAGGGCTGATCCGATGCGCACGCTCTCGACGTTGTTCGGCGACTCGCCGTTTCGTCCCGGTCACGAACGCACGTTGCGTGAACACGGACGAGAGCGAGTGGGAATCGCGCCATCGATCGATGAACTCGCGACGCGCTACGAACCTTCCGTGCGCGAAGCGGCGATCGTCACGTGGCGCGCGCGGATGGTGAACGAACATCGGTCGTCGTCGGTGTTCGCGGGGCTTCTGCCGCAGCTGATCGAAGCCTCGAGCGCGCTCGATGTTCAGACCGCGGTGCTGACCGCAGCGACCGACGAGATCGTGCACGCGACATTGTGCGGCGACGTCGTGAAGGCATTCGGCGCTGAACCGATCGCGCAAGCCGAACCCGACCTCACGCCTCTTCCTCGACACACGAAGGTCGACGCACTCGAGCGCGTGGTGCGCAACGTGATGTTCGTCGGATGCCTCTCGGAAACGGTCGCGGTCGCGCTTCTCGAGGAGGAACGCGCACTCGCGCACGAGCCGTGGATCGAGCGCGTGCTCGAAACGATTCTCGCCGACGAAATCGCCCACGCGCGGCTCGGATGGCAGTTCGTCGCGATGAACCTGCCGAACCTTGCGGACGGCGCGCGCGAACGACTCGCGGCATATCTTCGCGTCTCGTTCGCCTATCTCGAACGGCGCGAACTCGAACTCCTGCCGGTCTCGCCACCGCTCGACGGCGACCTCGTGCGACAGCGCGAATCACTCGGGCTCTGCAGCGGAAGCACCGCGCGCGGATTGTTCTTCGACACGCTCGAAACAGTGATCGTCCCGCGCTTCGAAGACATGGGAATCGCGGCGCGCGCGGCGTATCGCGATCGCGTGGCGTGAAGCACGACGCTATCGCGGGCGAGTTCGGCTTTCTCCCGAAGCGCGAATAATCCTGACGGCGCTCGGCGACGGCGTGTTAGCCGTGCGAATCGTGCTTCGAAGCTTCGCCGCTATCCTTGTTTTCACTTCCGGCACGATGGCGTGCGAGCACAGGCAGCCTGTCGACAACCGCCTCGTGCCGCTCGTGAACGGCGTCGAGATCGCCGCGCCGACGCCCGATGCGTCCGCGGATGCCGCCGTCGCGATTCCCGATCCGGTGGACCCGGGCTACGCGGGGCGCGTGCTCGGATGGGTGACGGACACGACGAATCGCCTCGTTCGCATGCGGCACCTACCGCTGCAGCGCACGTTCGCACGCTCCGTGCTCTCGCACACGCAGATGGTCGACGCGCTCCGACGGACGATTCACGCGTCGCCGAACGCCGCGGATTTTCCGCTCGACGGAGAACTCGCCCATCACCTCGGCTTCATCGGTCCGGCGAGCGATCTCGAGTCGCTGACGTACTGGTTGATGGAAGGTCAGCTCGCGGGCTTCTACGACCCGCGTTCGCAATCGCTCGTGGTAGGCGGCTGGATCGATCGCAACGAACTCCAGCTCGTACTCGCGCACGAGATCACGCACGCCCTCCAGGATCAGGCATTCGATCTCACTCGGTTGATGAGCCATGCGCGCGGCTCCGGCGATCGCAACGTTGCGATGGCGACCATCATCGAGGGCGATGCGACGGTGACCGCGATCGAAGACCTGTTCGAGCGGCACGGCGTGACGCTGATGCGGGTGCCGCCGTCCCGCGTTCGCGCTGCGTTCCAGCAGATCTCTCCGAGTGCGACACGTCTGCGCGCGGCGCCGCATGCGCTACGCGAGGCGACGCTCTTTCCCTATCGTGAGGGAACGTCGCTGTGCCTTGCTGCATGGCGATCGCGCGGATTCGCCGGGATCGATGCGCTCGTGCGCAATCCGCCGGTGAGCACGGAGCAAGTGCTCCATCCCGACAAGTTCGCCGCACGCGAAGCCCCGATCGTCGTGAACGCCACGGTCCCGCCATCGCTCGCGTCGGCTTTCGCATTGGCCTACGACGAGGTCGAGGGCGAACTCGGGTTGAGGATGTTCCTTCAGCCCACCGTCGGCGATGCGTCGGCGGCCAGTGGCGGGCGCGGATGGGGGGGCGATCGCGCGGTACTCCTGCTGCCGAGCGCACAGCATCCCGCTGCGGGCGCGTGGCCACGAGAGTCGTACGCCGCAGGAATGCTCGTGTGGACGATCGTTTTCGACGGCGAGAGCGACGCCACGCGGTTCGACGGACTCGCACGGCGCGTTCTCGATCGAAGGTTCACCGGCTCGCAGCACCGCGACGTCGCGCGCACGATGCGCGTGTACAGCACCAGCGATGGGCACGCAGGGCTCATCGCGCGCAGCGGACGCACCGTGGTCGTTCTCGACAACGCCCCCGAAGCGCTCGCGGAAACGGCCGCACGCGAGGCGATCGCCGCCGCGCATCGATAGTTGTCGATGCAACGATTCGCACCGCGCGTGTGCGGTCAGCTCTTGCGCTTCCCTCGGCGAGCCGGCTTCGCCGGAGTTTCTACGGGTTCTGCAACCGACCGCTCGCCACGCACCAACTCACGCGCGACCGTCGTGGCCGCTTCGTGCGCCGCACTCTCGCGCGATTCACCGGCCGCACGCGCAACGGGTTGTTCCGACACTCGCTCGGTCACGGTCGCGCTCGGCGCATTCGCCTCTGCAGGCGCATTCGCCGCTGTCGCCACGCCACGCACGCGCGCGAGGTAATCGGTGATCTTCGCCTCCAGCCCGCGTTGCGTCGGTCGATAGAACACGCGATCGCCGAGGGCTTCGGGCAGGTAGCGCTCGCCAGTGAATCCGCTCTCCTCGACCTGCGGATTGCGATACCCCTCGCCGTAGCCCCACGACTTCATCGACTTCGTCACCGGCACGCGCAATCGCATCGGCACCGGCAACGCGCCCGATCGAGCGATCTCCTCGCGCACTTCACCGAGCGCGTAGTAGGCGGCCTTCGATTTCGGCGCGACAGCGAGGTACGTGACCGCGAACGCGAGCGGGATCATCCCCTCGGGAAGTCCCACGCGCTGGAACGCATGGTCGGCGGCGGCCACGACTTCCATCGCACGCGGGTCGGCAAGGCCCACGTCTTCCGCGGCGAAGATGAGCATTCGCCGCAGCACGAAAAGCGGGTCATCGCCCGCGTCGATCATGCGCGTGCACCAATACAACGCGGCATCGGGATCGCTGCCGCGCATGCTCTTGATGAACGCGGAGGTGAGGTTGTAGTGCTCCTCGCCGTCCTTGTCGTAACGAAGCGTTCGATCGCGCGCCGCGGCCTCGACGTCTTCGCGTGTCGCAAGCGAGAGCCCGCGCGCGTGCACTTCGTTCACCAGGTGCTCGAGAAGCGTGAGCGCACGACGTCCGTCACCGTCGGACCAGCGCGCCAGCGCGGCGATTGCTTCGGGATCGAGCTTCACCTCGAAGGCGCCCATCCCGCGTTCGGTGTCTTCGGCCGCGCGAACGATCAACGCGCCGAGCGCTTCGTCGTCGAGCGGATCGAGCCTCACGACTTGCGCACGCGAGAGGAGCGCGCCCACCAATGCGAACGACGGATTCTCGGTCGTGGCACCGATGAGCACGACGGTGCCGTTCTCGACGTGCGGCAGAAGCGCGTCCTGCTGAGCCTTGTTGAAGCGATGGATCTCGTCGACGAAGAGGATCG
>CBIHQZ010000339.1:0-6892 GCA_966212315.1 uncultured Myxococcales bacterium | reverse complement strand
GACCGCATGTGGAACGGGTCGGACGTGCCAGGACGGGAATTGCGTTTGCGCTTCGGACGCCGCGTGCCCGGCAGGCTATCGCTGCGTCACCGGCAATTGCACGCCGTGAGCGTGCCCGGAAACCGCCGCCCCACGTCGCGATGACGCCGGCGGCGAATTTCACTTCACGACGATGTTCAGCATTCGATCGGGAACGAAGATCACCTTCACGACGCTCTTCCCTTCGACCGCACGCGAGACCGTCTCGAGCTTCAGCGCCGCCTCGTGCACCGCGTTCTGATCCGCGCCGCGCGGCACTTCCACCGTCCCGCGCGTCTTGCCCGACACCTGCACCGGCACCGTCACCGTCGCATCGATCGTGAGCGCCGCATCGAACGCCGGCCAAGCCGCGCGACACACGAGATCCTTGTGCCCGAGCGTCTCCCACGCTTCTTCCGCGAGGTGCGGTGCGAACGGCGCGACGAGCTGCACGAGCGTTTCCTGATCCGCCTTCGTGGCGCCCTTTTCGCGCAGCGCCGTCACGTACTCCATCAGCCCCGAGATCGCCGTGTTGAACTTGAGCGACTCGATGCGCTCACCGATCGCGCGGATGGTCTTGTGCCGCAACTTCTGGTGCGGGTCGCCGCCATCGCTCACCGCCTTCGGCTCCTCGATCACCTTCCAGACGTTCTGGAGGAACCGCACCACGCCGATGATCGCGCGCGTGTCCCACGGCTTCGGTTGCTCGAAGTCGCCCATGAACATTTCGTACAGGCGCAGCGAGTCGGCGCCGTAGTCCGCGATCACATCGGTCGGATTGATCACGTTGAAGCGCGCCTTCGACATCTTCTCGACCGACTGCTTCAGCTTCTCGCCGGTCTTCTTCGAGTAGCCGTCGTTGCCGCGCATCTCGACGTCTTCGTAGCCGTACCAATGATCGCCGGCGTCGCGATACGCGTACGACAGCACCATCCCCTGATGACGCAGCTTCTGGAACGGCTCCGTCGTCGAGACGTGCCCGAGGTCGTAGAGCACCTTGTGCCAGAAGCGCGCGTACAAGAGGTGCAGCACCGCGTGCTCGGCGCCGCCGATGTACGTATCCACCGGCATCCACTGCTTCTCGATCTCGGGTGACCACGGCGCCGTGTCGTTGTGCGGATCGAGGAAGCGCAGGTAGTACCAGCACGACCCGGCCCACTGCGGCATGGTGTTGGTCTCGCGCTTCGCCGCGCCGTTGCACTGCGGACAGCTCGTGTTCACCCACGACTCGATGGCCGCCAGCGGGCTCTCGCCGCTGCCACTCGGTTCGTATCGTTCGACCTCGGGGAGCGCCACCGGCAGCTGATCGTCGGGCACCGGAACCACGCCGCACTTCGCGCAATGCACGATCGGAATCGGCTCGCCCCAGTAGCGCTGCCGCGAGAACACCCAGTCGCGCAGCTTGTATCCGACCTTCGCCTTCGCGAGCGTGCGCTTCTCGAGCGACGCCACGATCATCTTCTTCGCTTCGTCGCTGCTCAGCCCGGTGAAGTCGCCCGAGTTCACCAGATACACGTCGCGGCCCGAATCGACGAACGCGTTCCCCTCGGGAAGGGTGTTGTGATTCTTCGGCGCGATGACGTGCACGATCGGCAGGTCGAACACCTTGGCGAACTCGTGATCGCGTTCGTCGTGCGCGGGCACGGCCATGATCGCACCGGTGCCGTAGCCCCACAGCACGTAGTCCGCGACCCACACCGGGACCTTCTGGTTGTTCGCCGGATTGATCGCGTACGCGCCCGTGAA
Organism: uncultured Myxococcales bacterium; assembly: GCA_966212315.1. Lineage (GTDB taxonomy): Bacteria > Myxococcota_A > Polyangia > Polyangiales > CBIHQZ01. Next base: position 5,128 of record CBIHQZ010000339.1, on the reverse strand, counting down.
CACGCCCGTCTTGCTCTTGGCGGTCTCCGTGCGCTCACGATCGCTCTTGTTGCGCGCCGTCTCGACGTACGTGTCCACCGCCTTGCGCTGCGCGTCGGTGGTGATCTTCGCGACCAGCGGATGCTCGGGGGCCAGCACCATGTACGTCGCGCCGAAGAGGGTGTCGGGACGCGTGGTGAACACCACGATGGGCGCGCCGGCATTCGGGCTGCCATCGGCAACGTTGAACGTCACCTCCGCGCCTTCGCTGCGGCCGATCCATTCGCGCTGCATCGTGAGCGTGCCTTCGGGCCAGTCGAGCCCGTCGAGATCGCTCAGCAGCCGATCCGCGTACGCGGTGATGCGCAGCATCCATTGCCGCAGATCGCGTCGCTCGACGAGCGTGCCGCAGCGCTCACAGCGCCCTTGCTTCACCTCTTCGTTGGCGAGACCGGTGCGGTCCTTCGGGCACCAGTTGATCGGCACCACGTCCTGGAACGCGAGCCCCTTCTTGAAGAGCTGCAGAAAGATCCACTGCGTCCACTTGAAGTACTTCGGATCGGTCGTATTGATCTCGCGCGACCAGTCGTACGAGAAGCCGAGCGAGTCGATCTGCGACTTGAAGTTCGCGACCGCGGTCGCGGTGGTCTCGCGCGGATGAACGCCGGTGCGGATCGCGTAGTTCTCGGCCGGCAGACCGAACGCGTCCCATCCCATCGGATGCAGCACGCGAAATCCGCGCGCGCGCTTGTATCGCGCGAGCACGTCGGTCGCCGTGTAGCCCTCGCAATGCCCCACGTGGAGACCCGCGCCCGACGGATACGGGAACATGTCGAGGATGTACGTCTTCGGCTTCGACACATCGGTGTCGGTCGCGAAGGCGTTCTCACTCTTCCAACGGGCTTGCCACTTCGGCTCGGAAACCTTCGGATCGTACGGCATGGGACGGGTTACGTACGACCGAGGGGGGTGGTGCGGCAAGCGCCGAGGCACGGCAGCGCGGCTTTGGTTGCGCAGCACGTCTGCGAAGAAGCGCCGTCACGAGTGCCAACTGCGAATCGCAATGTCCCCGCCGCGCCCCGCGTGTCATCACAGGCGCGCATGCCCTCTCCCGCCGACTCGCCCGCGTTCGCGCACGGCCTCGCGCTCTACGAGCAGGGCGCGTACTGGGACGCGCACGAAGCGTGGGAATCGCTGTGGCGCGATGATCGCGATGCCGCGTGGAGCGACTTCGTTCAAGCGCTCATCCAGGTCGCGGCGGCCTTCCACAAGCTCTACAAGCAGCAACGAGCGTCCAACGCCGCGCGCATTCTCGATCGCGCGATCGCACGACTCGAGCAGTACCCGTCGCCGTACTTCGAGATCGACCTCGCAGCGCTGCGGACCGCACTGCGCGCGAGTGCGCAACGCGTCGGCGCGCTGACCGATGGCGCCCACGCAGAGCCCGGTCTCGCCCCGAGAATCACGGCTGCACGCACGCCGCCGACTTCCTGACGATCACGTCGCGACTCGTGCCCTGCGCGCGCCATCTCGTGCGGTCGTCATCGCGGGCGCGCACGCATCGTTCTCGCCGAGAACCGGTGGCCCGATGCGATCTCCAACCGAACTCGCGCATGGTGGTCGCGAACACCACTGCCCCCGCACGCGCGACTCGCGGTACCTCTGTCCGATGCGATTCCTCGCGCTCCTCTTGCTCATGGCGTCTGCCTGCACACCGCCGCTGCAACTCAGCGACGCATCCACCGACGGATCCGACGTCTCGCGCGATGTCGATCGCGCCGACGGAACGATGCCCACCGACAGCTGGAACCCCGATACCGGCGATGTGCCGCTCGCGCACGACGCATCGCCGTTCGGCGACCTCCAGATCACCACCGCGCTCCAGATCGATCATCCCACCGTGATGGCCGGCGACACGCTGCGTGCCACGGTCACGTACACCAACGTCCGCCTCGCGCCGCTCGATGTGCGCGCCATCGTCATCACCGCGCGCCCACCGGGCGGCACGCACGCCGGCGGACCGTTCGCGAACTTCGCCCCCGAGATCGCGACACGCACGGTCGCTCCGGGCGAGAGCGTTGTCGTCGATGCGTCGCGCGCGTTCACCGGCGCGGATTCAGCGGGCACGTGGGAGATCTACAGCACGTGGCAGGACAGCGCGATGCAGTGGCACGACGGGCCGAGCGCATCGTTCATGGTCGCTGCATCCGCGCATCCGATGGCGCCCAACGGCTATTACGTCGTCGGCAACACCATCTACAACGCCGCGGGTCAGCCGCATCTGTTCCACGGCGTCGATCGTCCTTCGCTCGAGTCGTCGTCGACGGGCTACATGCTCTCGGCCGCGGACTATCAAGCGATGGCGAGCTGGGGCGCGCGGGTGGTTCGCATCGCGCTCTGCCAGGACTACTGGCTTCCGGGTGCGGCGCTCTACACCGCGGATTATGCGACGCGCGTCGATCAGAACATCACGTGGGCGCATGCCGCCGGGCTCGACGTGATTCTGGATCTGCACTGGACCGATCACGGCGATCTCTCCAACACCGCACCCGGGCAACAGCGCATGGCGGACGCGAACTCGATCCCGTTCTGGCAGAGCGTCGCGACTCGCTATCAGGGCGACGGCCGCGTGATCTTCGAGCTGTACAACGAACCGCACGACATCTCGTGGGACGTGTGGCTGAACGGCGGCGACACCGGTGACGGCTTCACCGCGGCGGGCATGCAGCAGCTCTACGATGCCGTGCGCGGAACGGGCGCCGAGAACCTGGTGATCATCGGCGGCAATCAATGGTCGTACGATCTCTCCGGCGTGCCGACTCATCGCGTCGTCGGACACAACATCGCGTACGCGACGCACCCGTACGATTGGCCCGGCGAGTCGCCGACAGACTGGATGGCGAGCTGGGGATTTCTCGCGGCGACCGATCCTGTGATCGCGACCGAGTTCGGCAACTCACCGAACAGCGTCGCGTGCTCGACCCCGTACTACTCGTCGCTCATTGCATTCGCCGATGCTCACAACGTGTCGTGGACGGCCTGGGCGTGGTGGGTCGGTGGCTGCACGTTCCCGCCGCTGCTCGCAGACTGGAGCGGCACACCGAACGACATCGGCACCGTCGTGCAGAATGCCTTGCGCGCGTATCCGTGACGGGTTCGGCATCGAGCCATCGGTAGCGCTCGAGGTCCTTCTGTCCACGACCGCGTCGCCGTCAGCCCCCCAATGGCCGAGGCCGACGATCATCGCGAAGCAGGGATCGACAACCGACGCCGACGCTGCTAGATATGCGCCGTTCACAGCCCACAACGGCATCGTTCCTGACGCCCCTCCGCACCCGCCTGGACTGCTTCGCTGCGCTCCCGACGCTTACCGACCGGCCTCTCCGAAGTCATCGGACCTCGCGATTCTCTTGTGCTGCCAGCCGCACGAGCACGGTGCTCGTTCGTCCTGGCTACGGCGCCTTCACTGGTGCCGGGACTCGCGAGCATGTGCCGCGTTCGTCCGTGTTTCATCAATTGATTCACGGACGAGTCGGCATTGATCGCGGGGTGTGAACGGTCACTCGAAGGGAATGCAACGACCATGGGCAACAGACTCTACATTGGCAATCTTCCGTTCTCGGCCGACGAAGCGCAGCTCCGCGCACTGTGCGAACAGCACGGCGGCAAGGTTCAGAGCGTCAGCCTCGTCACGGATCGCGAAACGGGACGCCCGCGTGGCTTCGGCTTCGTCGAGATGGCGACCAGCGCCGACGCACAGGCGTGCATCGACGCACTGAACGGCGTCGATTTCGGCGGCCGCTCGCTCACCGTGAACGAAGCGCGCGAGCGCGAGTCGCGTGGTGGCGGTGGCGGCGGCGGCGGCCGTCGCTACTAATCGCGCGCGATCACCTGGCATCCGCGTCGCAACGCAATGGCTGCCGTCGACTTCGACGCAGCCGTCGCGCCGGCTCGGATGCTTGCCCGCACCGACCGCCGCGTTCGAATCGCCGGCACTGAAAAGGAAGGCTCCTCGATGACTGCATCACGATCAGCAGCAGCACCTGCTCAACCGCGTTTCGTCCAACACGCCAAGCGTCCCGAGTGGGGCATCGGCCGAGTGATCGATGTGTACCAGGGCCTGCAGCGCGTGCGTTTCGCCGATGGCGCGACGCGCGAGTTCCGCGAAGACGTGCTCGAGCGCGTCGATGCGTCCGCAGCACCGGCCGAGTTGCTGGCGTTGACCGACGCACCGCCGCCTCCTCCGGCGCGCGCTCCGCGCAAGCCCCGGGCTGCGAAGCCGGCGGCTACTTCGCCCAAGAGCCGCTGACCGTCGGGTCGGCCCTCGGCTCTCCATCCGTCCCTCGTCGATACGCCGACAGATCATCTCCGTCGGCAATCGCCTACTTCGCCCAGTACTTCCCGAAGATCACGCCGAACTTCTCGCGCGCCGCAGGGCTCAGCGTCGCAAGGTCGGTCATCACCGCGCCGTCGAGCACGCCATGCGCGATGCTCTTCTTCGGATCGGGCAGCATCCCCGCAAGCGTCTTCACCGTGTGCCGCGCGCGCTCGACGTTCTTGTTCATCGTCGCGATCACGGCCGGCACATCGACCGGGCCCTCGTGTTCCTTCCAGCAGTCGTAGTCCGTCGCCAGCGCCAGCGTCGCGTACGGCAATTCGAGCTCACGCGCGAGGAAGCACTCCGGCACGTTCGTCATCCCGACGACCGACGCGCCCCATGACCTGAACATGTGGCTCTCGGCGCGCGTCGAGAAACGCGGACCTTCGATGCACACGTACGTCCCGCCGACATGCACCTTGGCGCCCGACGTCTTCGCTGCGTCAGCGAGTGACTTCGCGAGTTGCGGACACACCGGATCCGCCATCGACACGTGCGCGGCGATCCCTTCGTCGAAGTACGACATCGAGCGGCGCGTGGTGCGATCGATGAACTGATCGACGACCACCAGATCGCCCGGCGCGATCTCTTCTTTCAGCGACCCGACCGCACTCACGCTCACCACGTGCGTTGCGCCGAGTTGTTTCAGCGCGAGCAGGTTCGCGCGGAAGTTGATCGACGTCGGCGGAATGCGATGGCCACGACCGTGACGCGGCAGGAAGAGCATCGTCGTCTTCCCCATCGTGCCCTTCATCACCACGTCCGAGGGCG
>CBIHQZ010000338.1:0-6923 GCA_966212315.1 uncultured Myxococcales bacterium | reverse complement strand
ACGGCGGCGTGTTTAGAAGGTTTCGAAACTGGGCGCAAGGGGGGAGCTTGTGTCGTGGAGACCTCACCCCCGCTGCCGCGTGCCCCTCTCCCTCCGACGCCCGCGCGTGGCACGTGTACTCGGGGCGTCGTCGAGAGAGGGGCTCGAAGGATGATGCGTGGTTGGTAGCAGCACGCGTGGTGCGTACGGCGGGCCGTTTCGGGTCGGTCACTCGAAGGACGATGCGTGGTTGGTAGCAGCACGCGTGGTGCGTACGGCGGGCCGTTCGGGCCTCTGCGTCTTCGATCGAACCTCACGCCACCAATTCACAGAGCCCCTCTCTCGACGATGCGTGCGTTCGCGCGCTTCGCGCTGGCATCGGTGGGTGAGGGGCGGGCGGCAGCAGGGGTGAGGTCCCCCCTTTACGGCGTCTTCCCGTGCACGAGCACTTTGTACTCTTTGCCGAAACGCACTTCGATCTTGTCGGGCGGCACTTCGCGCACGACGACGCCGATGCCGAAGGTCTTGTGCTGGATCCACTGCTCGGGGCGGAAGCGATCGAAGATCTTGTAGATGTGAATGTGCACGCCGTCCGGCGGCACTGCAGGCAACTCGTCGACCGGCTTGCTGCGAGTCGTGGTCGCACGCGGCGTCGCGACATTCACACTCGTCGGACCGGTCGCACGCGGCGGCGGTGCGGCAGCGACGGCGCCCGGCTCTCGCACGCCCTTCGCGGCGCGATAGTTGTGGGTCGTCATGCACGTCCGGCATTCGACCTTCACGGGCTTGCCGGAGACGACCGCCACGATTTTGTGCCCGAGATCCATCTTGCACTTCGTGCAGTAGGCGTCGATCTCTTGCCCGGCCTTGTATGTCGGCATCGCGTTTCCTCACGCAGCGGGCTGCGATTGTCCGCGTGCGCGACGGCGTGCTAGCAGCAAAGCCCGATGAGCGTAAAGGACCAAGATGGCGCGTCGCTGACGCGGTTGGTGGCCGTGATGCAGAGGCTTCTCGCGCCCGACGGCTGCCCGTGGGATCGCGAGCAGACGTTCGTGTCACTCGAGAAATATGCGCTCGAAGAAGCGTGCGAAGTCATCGATGCAATCGAGGCGCTCGGTGACGACGCGAAGCATGTTCAGGGGCCGGCGAAGTCGCTCGCCGCGAGTGATCGACCCGTCGCCGAGCTTCGTGAAGAACTCGGCGACCTGTTGCTCCAGGTCGTGTTCCAAGCCGAACTCGCACGCTCGCGCGGATGGTTCGGTCCTGACGACGTTGTGAGCGCGATCGTCGAGAAACTCGAGCGACGACATCCGCATGTGTTCGGCGACGCGAAGGTCTCGGGCACCGAAGAAGTGCTACAGAACTGGGAGCGCCTCAAGGCGGCCGAGAAGAAGGATCGCGGCACCCTCTCGGGAATGCCGAAGAGTCTCCCGGCGCTGCTCTACGCGTTTCGGCTCGGAGAAAAAGCCGGCAACGTTGGGTTCGACTGGCGCGATGCCGAAGGTCCGCGCGCGAAGATCGACGAGGAGATTCGCGAGATGGACGCGGCGGCTGCCGCGGGCGATGCGCACCGCGATGCACTCGAGCACGAGATCGGCGACCTGCTGTTCTCGGTCGTGAACTTCGCGCGCAAGAAGGGGATCGATCCCGAGGCGGCGCTGAAGAAGGCGAACAAGCGGTTCGAGCGGCGTTTCTCGGTGGTCGAGAAGGGCGTGAAGGAAAGTGGTCGCGAATGGAAGGACCACAGTCTCGACGAACTCGATGCCCACTGGAATGCCGCCAAGAAGACCGAAGGCTGACGATCGCGGGGGCGCGTGCGTCCGTGATATGACCGACGTGGGCGCGTGAGCACACGTACGGAGCAGTTCGTCGGGAAGGTGCTGCACGACACGTTCGTCATCGACGAACCGATCGGCGAAGGCGGGATGGGCGTCGTGTTCGCGGCGCACAACGCGAAGACGCCTTCGATCCGTTACGCGGTGAAAGTGCTGCGCCCGCGCGATGACGACGGCGTGACGACGATCGATGGCGTGAGGTTCCGCCGCGAGGCGCAGGTGCTCGCCGCACTCGATCATCCGTCCATCGTGCGTCCCATTCATGTCGACGTGACCCCCGAGGGCGAGCCGTATCTCGTGATGGAGTTCGTTCGCGGGCGCACCCTGCGCGACAAGCTCGCGGAAGCGGCGAAGCTCGATCAGCACCTCTCGATCGGGTTCGTGCTCGCGGTGCTCGATGGCATCGCGGCAGCGATGGATCACGCGCATGGACGCGGGGTCGTGCATCGCGATCTCAAGCCCGAGAACGTGTTGGTCATCGAGTCCGGCCGCAGTGTGAACGTGAAGGTCCTCGACTTCGGAATCGCGAAGATCGTGCAGTCCGACGGACGTCCAGCAGAGACCATCACGCAAGAGGCCGAGGTCGCAGGGACGGTTTCGTACATGTCGCCCGAGCAGTGCCGCGAACTGCGCAGCGCCGGACGTGCGAGCGATCGTTTCACGCTCGGGGTGATGGCGTTCGAGATGCTCACGCTCCGTCGTCCGTTCGACGGAAACAACGCGGCGAGCACCATCTGCAACATCATGCTCAATCCGCTTCCGGCCGTCGCGCCGTTGCGCGAGGACGTGCCGGCCGCTGTGGACGCGGTGCTCACGAAGGCGTGCGCGAAGGATGCGGCCGCGCGATTCGAATCGGCCGAGGCGTTCGTGGCGGCGTTCGGTGATGCGGTGGGCGTCGAGTCGCTGCCGCTCGTAAGCGATCCGAATCTCGCACCGTCACGGGTGTCGTCGCCGCGCCGTAGTCGCGATGAGCAAGTCGAGAGCGCGCCGACGATGCGAGCGTCGATCGAAGCGTCGTCGGGTCCGGTGACGACTTCGCGTGACACGCGCGAGTCTGCGCAACGCGTGTGGACCGGCACTGCGACGCGTGCACCATTCGGTGCCGGTGCGGTCGCGGCCATCGTGCTCGGTTCGGCCGCGCTCGCTGCGGTCGGCGTGGTGCAGTGGATGAAATGGCGCGGCGGGCACGCGGTCGTCGCGGATGCGGGTGTCGCCGTGGATGCACGCGCGGGTGCCGCGAGCGTCGCGGGCGAACCGTGCACCGGGCGCGCGCACGAGCGCACCGCGAATCTCGTCGACGAGGATGTCTGCATCCCCGGCGGTGAATTCACGATGGGCAGTTCCGAGGGAACCGGTGACGCGGACGAGCACCCTGCGCATCAGGTCCGCGTGCGGCCCTTCTACATGGATCGCTTCGAGGTCACCGTCGCGCGGTATCGACGCTGCGTGCAGGCCGGCGCGTGCGACGCCGCGGGGCTCGGCAACGAAGGGCCGTACAACGATCGCGGTGATTACGACCCGCGCGCGACGCATTTCCGAGCCTCGCCGCTCTGCACGTATCGCGAACAGGCGAGCACCAACGATGCGCGCCCGATCAACTGCGTGTCGTTCGCACAAGCGGTTCAGGTGTGTCGCTACGAGGGTCGTCGACTCGCGACCGAAGCCGAATGGGAGCGGGCCGCGCGCGGTCTCGGCGATTCGCCGCGCGTGTATCCGTGGGGCGATCGCGCGCCGGACTGCAATCACGCTGCGTATGGATACGGCGCGGGGTGCGGGCTCGCGGAGACCGTCGCGGTCGGAACGGCGCTCGCGGGCGCAACGCCCGAGGGTGTTCTCGATCTCGCGGGGAACGTGTTCGAGTGGACCGGCGATTGGTACAGCGACGTCGGCTACCACGATGCGCCGCGTGAGAATCCGACCGGCGCAACGCCCGACGAAGCGCGCTTGCACGGCGGCGACGCGAGCATCTGCCGCGACGGATGCCGGGTCACGCGCGGCGGTGCGTGGAACACGCCGATGGGTCTCGCGTCGATGCTTCGCGCCGCGCATCGAACGGCGGACGCGGGGAATCGTCGCAGCGTGAACATCGGCGTGCGCTGCGTGCGGTGAGCGCGCGGATCAGTGCCGCATCACCTGCTTCGGCGGCGGAAGATCCGCGTCGGCGGCGCGTCCCTGCACCAGGTTCTTCGCCATCGCGAAGAGCACGCGCATCCTGCCGCCCTCGGGGTGCCAGTACTCGGCGCGCAGCACCGTCACCTTGAGCAGACCGATGTCGGGATCGTCGGCGCCCTTCGGAAACCAGATCTTCCAATCGGGCTTGTAGAGGCGCTTCACCTCGGCCTCGTTGCGCTCGCAGCGCGCGGTCGCCGCGATCGACACGTACGATCCGTCGCTCGCCTTCAGCGCCACGATCGCGCACTGCATGTCGCGCTCGAGTTCGTGCACCTTGGCAGTCTTCGTCGAGGTCACGAACCAGAGGTCACAGTCGAGTCGTTCGTCGAGGTCCTGGATCGCCATCGGCCGAGCGTGCATGAGCCCCGCATCGCCCATCGTCACCAGCATGACCGTGTCGAAGCCGCGCAGCATGTCGCGCAACTCGTCGATCGAACCCTCCGTCTTCTGTTCGAGGCCTTCGTCGCGATGCGTGCCGTCTTTGCGAAGTGTGCCCATGCGTAACCTCCGGCCGGGATCCGAAGCACGGCGCGCACCACGAACCGCGAGTCGCTCGAGTCGGGACCGTCGGCAGCCCGCCGCAAATTCCTCGTCCGGTCGACCGCCGAGATACCGTCGCGCGCGTGGATCCATCTGTCGTCCGCGCGTGGCGATTCGAGCGCCAGTTCCCGCAACCGAAGAAGAAGCTCTCGCCCGCGCAGTGGCTCGAACGAACGGGGTGGGTTCGCAGTGTCGGCGGCGTGAGTCCGTATTTGGCGCTCTTTGCGCGCGGGCGCATCGCGCGCGCCGCGGTCGACAAGGCGATCGCCGATCTCGCGCTTCACGAACTCCCCGCTGTGCGCGGATGCACGTACGTCGTGCCGGCCGCGGACTTCGCACTCGCGCTGCGGGCGGGGCAGGGGTTCTCGTCGGCCGCGCAGATCGCATCCGCGAAGAAGTATCTCGGTGTCACCGATGCCGAGATCGCCCGGCTCTGCATGCGCGTTGTCGATGCCTTGGCGAAAGCGCCGCTCGACCCGGCCGATCTCAAGAACGCGCTCGGCGATGCGGTGCGGCATCTCGGCGACGCCGGGAAGAAACGCGGACTCACCACGACGCTGCCGCTCGCGCTTCTCCATCTGCAATCGACCGGTGACATCCGTCGCGTTCCCACCAACGGCCGGCTCGATCAACAGCGCTATCTGTACGCGCGATGGCCCGTGAATCCGCTCGCTGCGAGAGCGTGGCGTGACGACGAACTCGGCGTCGAACTCGCGCGGAAGTTCTTCGACTGGACCGGCCCGGCGCCGATCGACGACTTCGTGACGTGGTCCGGTCTCGGTGTTCGTGCCGCGCGCGCAGCGGTCGATGCGCTCGGACTCGAGCCACTCTCGGGCACCGACTCACTCTGCACGCGCGAAGTGCGCGACGAACTCGCGGCCTTCGAACCGGCGCGGGCAGTTCGCTGCGTCGCCGTCGGGAGCCTCGACAACATCCTTCATCTGCGCCGCTCGATTCCCGAACTGCTCGATGCGCGCGATCGCACGCTGAAGATCCATGGCGAGAAGGCCATGACCGCCATCGGCGGACTCGGCGATCTGCCGCACCACGCGATCCTCGCGAACGGACGGTTGATCGGGCTCTGGGACTACGACCTCGACCGCGGCTCCATTGCGTATGCGCTGTTTCCCGGCGTGAAAGTGGACGTTTCCGAGACCATGGCGGAGACGGAGAGATTCGTGCGGGACGAGCTCGGCGATGCCCGAACGTTCAGCCTCGACAGCCCCGAGAGCCGCGCGCCGCGCGTCACGTCACTGCGAAAGCCGAAGTGGAAGTGACGGGGGCGATTGCGGTTCGGGAACGTGCATCCAATGATCGCAAGCCGTGAGCAAACCCACCGAGATGCCATCCGCCCTGCGTGACAACCCCTTGCTTCAGACCGGCGCGATTCCGGCGTTCGACCGGATCGTCCCCGAGCACGTGAAGCCCGCGATCGGTCACCTGATGGCGGACGCGAAGCAGCAGCTCGATGCGATCGTCGCCGACAAGTCGCCACGCACGTACGCGAACACCCTCGATGCGATGGACGAAGCGACCGAGGCGCTGTCCTTCGCGATGGGCATCGTCGGTCACCTCGAGTCGGTCGTGACGACGCCCGCGCTGCGCGAGGTCTACAACGCGGTGCAACCCGAAGTGAGTGCCTTCTACGCGGGCATCGCGCTCGACGAAGGGCTCTACAACGCGTTGCGCGAGTTCGCGAAGAGCGACGAGGCGAAGGCGCTCACCGGCCCGAAGGCTCGCCATCTCGAACGCTCGCTCGACGACTTCAAGCGGCAAGGCGCGGAACTCGATGCGCCGGGAAAACAGCGGCTGCGAGAGATCGCATCGGAGCTGTCGTCGGTGACGACGAAGTTCTCGCAGAACATTCTCGATGCCACGACGGCGTGGGAGTTGTGGGTCACGGACGAAGCGCAATTGAAGGGCCTGCCGCAGGGCGCACGCGATGCGGCGCGGCAGTCGGCGATCTCGCGCGGGCGCAACGATGCGTGGCGGTTCACCCTCGCGGCGCCGAGCTACATGGCGATCCTCACGTACGCGGACGACGCCTCGCTGCGCGAGAAGATGTGGCTCGGCTACAACACGCGTGCGACGTCGGGCACGACGGACAATCGCGCGTTGCTCGGTCAGATCCTCGGGCTGCGTCGCGAGCGAGCGAAGTTGCTCGGGTACGCGGATTTCGCCGACCTCATCCTCGCCGATCGCATGGCGAAGAACGGCGCGGCGGCGCGCGCGTTCGTCGACGACCTCACCCAGCGCACGGCCGAACACGCGTCGCGTGATCAACTCGAACTCGAGGCGTTCCGGCGCGAACTCGAAGGCGCGAAGGCCACGCCGATTCGCCCGTGGGACGTTGCCTACTACGCGGAGAAGCTGCGGCACGCGCGGTTCGATCTCGAC
>CBIHQZ010000337.1:0-6946 GCA_966212315.1 uncultured Myxococcales bacterium | reverse complement strand
CACGCGGGGCTGACGGAGGCGGTGCATCGCGCGTGCGATCGCTTCGTCGCGATCCCCGGCGCGGGGCGGGTCGAGTCGCTCAACGTGTCGGTCGCGGCGGGCGTATTGCTGGCGGAGATGGCGCGGGGACGGTGAGGGACGCAGCTGTTTCCCGGCGGCTGAACCTGCGGCAACGCGACCGAAGCTTCGCCTGCGCGAAGCTCTCGGTGACTGCGAGCCTCACGAAGGTGAGGCTTGGGAATCGTTGCCCGCAGCTTCAGCTGCCGGGGCCTACCAGTGCCCGCAACTGCGACACGAAGTTCAGTGCGTCGATCGGCGTCATCCGATCGATGTCCACGTTCTTCAACGCAGCGATCGCGGGATGATCCACGGGGTCCGGCTTCGGATCGAAGAGCCCCATCTGCCGCGGCCGCGCGCCCGGGCCTTCGCCGCGTTCGAGGTCTTTCAACATCGCCCGCGCCCGCGCCACCACCGGCTCCGGCAATCCCGCCAGCCGCGCGACCGCGATGCCGTACGACTTCGACGCACCGCCACGCGAGAGCTTGTGGAGGAACACGATGTCGTCGCCGGTCTCGCGCGCGGACACGTTCACGTTGGCGGCGTGCTTGCGCGAATCCGCGAGGAGACACAGCTCGTGATAGTGCGTCGCGAACAGCGCCCGGCACTTCACCACGTCGTGCAGATATTCCGCGACCGACCACGCGATCGCGAGGCCGTCGAACGTGCTGGTGCCGCGTCCGATCTCGTCGAACACGACCAGCGAACGACTGGTGGCGCCGCGAAGGATCTGCGCCGTCTCGCGCATCTCGACCATGAACGTGCTCGCCCCGCGGGCGAGGTCGTCACTCGCGCCGACACGCGTGAAGATCCGATCGACCGTCCCGATGCGTGCGCTCTTCGCCGGCACGAACGAGCCCGACTGCGCGAGCAGCACGGTGATGGCGCATTGCCGCATCAGCGTGCTCTTGCCCGCCATGTTCGGCCCGGTCACGAGCAGCAATCGCTCCCCACGCGCGTCGAGCACGATGTCGTTCGGAACGAACGTCCCCGGATCGAGAACGCTCTCGACCACCGGATGCCGGCACTCGACCAGATCGATGACAGTGCCGTCGTCGACGACCGGCCGGATGTAATCGTGACGCTGTGCGAGTTCGGCGAACGACGCGAGCGCATCGAGATCGGCGATGGCGCTCGCGAGCCGCGACAGCGCGGTCGCGTTGCGTGCGACCTCGCGCGACACCTCGTCGAAACGCATGCGTTCGAGAGTCTTCAGTTCGTCGTCGGCCGCGAGGATCTTCTGCTCGAGCGAGTACAGCTCTTCGGTGATGAAGCGCTCGCCGCCCGCGATCGTCTGCTTGCGCTTGTAGTCCGCGGGAACCGACTTGAGGTTCGCCTTGGTGATCTCGACGTAATAGCCGAAGACGCGGTTGTACCCGATCTTGAGCGACGAGATCTTCGTGCGCTCCCGCTCGCGCACTTCGATCCGCGCGATCTCGCCGCGGCCGCCGCTCGCGAGTTCGGCGAGTTCGTCGACGCGCGCATCGAAGCCGCGACGAAAGGTCGGTGCCTCGCCGATGGCGGTGGGCGGCGATTCCACCAGCGCGGCGACGAGGCGCTCACACAACGGCGAGCAGTCGTCGTCGGGACGAACGAATCCGAGCGGCGCGCCGAGCGAGTCGACGTGCGCGAGCAGCGCAGGCACGTGGGTGAGTGCGTCGCGTAGCAGTCCGAGATCGCGCGGTGTTACGGCGCCGAGGGCGGCACGGGTCGCGATGCGTTCGAGGTCGTGGATCTCACCGAGTTCGGCGCGAATCTCGGTGCGCACTTCACGACTGCGCAACAAGGCATCGACCGCGTCGTGGCGCTTGTTCACCCGCTTCGCATCGGTCAGCGGAAACGCGAGCCAGTTGCGCAGACGGCGCGCGCCCATCGGCGTCACGGTCTGATCGATGTGCTGCAGCAGCGAGCCCTTCTTCTCGCCGCGCGAGGTGCGGAAGATCTCGAGGTGCGTCTGCGCGGTCTCGTCGAGCACGAGGAAGTCGCGCGCATCGAGCCGCACGAATCGCTGGATCTGGATCTCGTGACCGGGCTGCGTCGCGCGCGCATACGCCAGCGCGATCGCTGCCGCCGTGCGCGTCGCCACCGGCACTTCCGCGGTGCTCGCCTCGAGCGCGTTTTCGCCCATCGACGCCGCGAGGAGGTCGACGCCTTCGTGCGCGGTCATCGACGGCACGACACGCACGAACAACCGCGGCAGCACCTTGGCGATGTCGCGCGCAACCGTCTCGCCGTCGGCAGGCGTCAAGAGTTCGCGTGCGTCGAGTCGCGCGATCTCGCCGGCCAGTGCGGTCGCACCCGCTGCTTCGCCGACGAACATCTCGCCGGTGGTGAGATCGAACGCCGCCAGCCCCCACGCACCCGCTGCCGTCGCGCCACCCGCGGGCGGAAGAATCGCGACGACGAATTGATTCGCGCGCGGCTCGAGGGTGTCGCCGTCGAGCACGATCGCGGGCGTGAACACCCGCACGACGCTGCGTTTGACGATGCCCTTGGCCTGCGCGGGATCTTCGAGTTGCTCGCAGACCGCGACGTTGTGTCCGGTCTCGAGCAAGCGCGCGATGTACGTCTGCGCGGCGTGATGCGGAACGCCGGCCATCGGAATGGGATCGGGATCGTTGCGATCGCGGCTGGTGAGTTTGAGATCGAGGAGACGCGCGACGGTCACCGCGTCTTCGAAGAACAACTCGTAGAAGTCGCCCATTCGAAAGAAGAGCAGCGCGTCGGGGTACTGTTCTTTCGCGGTCAGGAACTGCCGCATCACGGGCGTCAGCGCCTTGGTGGGGCGGGGTCCCGTCGATGTGCTCATGAACGTCTCAGTTGTAGGTGATCGGCAACGCCATCGGCGCGACCGGATACTCGATGAGCGCCGCGCGCGCCTGGTCGACGACGTACACGCGCCGCGACGGGCACGAGTAGATCATCGACGACGGCATGAGCGCGCCCGAGATGAGCAGCGGGCTCAGTCCGCCGTTGATGGTGAACGAGTAGGTCGCGTCACGCAGTGTGTGCTCGGTGCCGCTGTCGATGCGCACCGAGAACGACGGCCCGACGAAGGGGAGGCCTTCGATGAGTCGTCCCGGATTCGCGTTCGGCATGGGATCGGTGCACTGGCCGTTCGAGCCGACCACGACGGAATGATTGTATCCGGCGACCGCACCCGAGACCGTCCACGCATTGCGCGGGCGAACGTTGAAGAGCGTGGCTTGCGGGTAGCACTGAAGCAGCCGGCGGCGGAGTTCCCGCACGTCGAGGTTCGCCACCGCGCACGCGCTGTTGTCGACGACCGGCGTGAGCGTGAGATCCGTCTCGCTCACCGAGTCGATGCGCAACTCGCGATTGCACGGGTCGTTCACCGTGCCGAAGGTCAACGCGCACTCGGCCGCGCCCGCGTCGCCGTTGCAGAGGGCAGGATCGGGATCCACGTGCAGACCGGCATCGGTGTCGCTCGGAATGGGCGCGCACGGTGACGGGTCCGCGAGCGTGATGATGTCGCCGGGCAGCGCACCATGCGTGCAGAAGCCCGCGCCCTGTGATTGCGCGGTGAGCTGTTCGTCGCCGGCGGCGGCCTGGAACGCGCCCGAGCGCACGGTGAGGTTCGGAATCGCCCCTTCGAACTGGAACGTCCAGGTGTCGTCACGAACGAGCGACGGATCCGGAACCCCCGAGGCGGTGGTCGGGAGCACGACGCATTCGCTGCCCGTGCAGCCACCATCCGTGGTGGGACTCGCGAAGTGCGGATCGGCTTCCGACGGCGCGGTGACCGCTCCGTTGATCGAGAACGCAGGCGCCGACACGACACCCGCGAGCGAGGCCGGTGCCGGGTAGATGGCTGCGGCACGCAACATGTGCGGCTGTGCGATCGGCGCGCCCTGATTCGATCCCGCGCGACGATCCGGCGCGCAGTACGCCTGCCAGTCCTCGACGTCGACGATGCGCAACGTCCCGTCGCGAACACCCGCGATGACGGCGACACCCTGGATCGTGTTGACACCCGCGCCGCCCTCGCCGCGAACGGTGTCGACCGTTGTGCAGTTCGCCGGGACTTCCATCGGAGGCGTCAGCACGCCCGCGGGCGGCTCGACGCGCGTGGTGCAACTTCCGTCGATCGCGTCACGCGTGACCGTCGCAAGGCTGATCACGGCACTACGAATCGGCACGACATAGAGCCCGAATTTCGGATCGAGCCGCGGGCACTCCGCTTCGTCGAACTCGGCTGTCCCCTGCTGGCACTCGGGATGGTTCGTCGACGCGTTCACCGCGACCGGCATGCGCGTCGTGGTGTCGATCACCGAGAGCGCGCCGTCCTGCGCACCCGAGACGTACACGAAGCGGCGCGGCGTCGGCGCCGTGAAGACCGTCGGCGTGACGGTGATCGCGCGCGTCGGAGCGAATGCGGTCAACGGGTCCATCTCGACGAGGCTTCCATCCGCCATCGCGTCGAGTACGTGCACCAGCGGCGCGGTGCTGTCGGTCACGTACACATGCGCGATCGCGCCGGGCGTCGCATCCGTCGCTTGATCAAGTGTCGCGATCGCGAGTCGCTCGGGTCGATAGCCGCCCGCCCCCGCGTCGCCCGTTCCGCCGTCGCCGCCGCCACCACCGAGCCCGCCGTCGAGTCCGCCCATCACGTGCGCACCGAGCGAGAGGTACTGCGGCGCGCCGATGTTGCGCAGATCGGTGACGTCGATCGCCGCGACCTGCCCGAGGTCCGGAAGGCTCACATAGAGCATCGCGTGCGGCGTCGCACCGGCCGTCGTGCCGACCGCAACGTCACTCGGTCGCCCCGCGAGACGGATCACGCTCGACGTGGAACCCGCCGTGTCGTGACGAAGGATGGTCGACATGTCGACGACGCTGACCGTGTTCTCACCGCTGTTCGCGACGTACGCGGCAGCGCCGCTCGGATGCATCGCGATTGCGCTCGGGAACACACCGACCGGGATGAACGTGAACCCCGGGATCGTCGGATCGTTGTCGATGATGGTGCTGTTGCGCACCGGATTGAGATTCACCACCGCGAGTTCGCCGCGATCGCTCTGCGTGACGAGACCGAACATGCGGAACGCGTGGAACTGCCCACTCGCCGCGTCGAGCGTAGGGGGGTCGATCGTCGCGCGACCGCAAAGGGCGAGTGGCTGCGGTTCGGGGGTCGAGATGAACTGACCGGCCGAATCCGTGAGGAGCAACCCCTCGGCGTTCGTCCGGATCCGCACGCACACCTGCGCAACGCCGGCGGGGCGATTGAAGATGAACGTCATCGAAGGCGGCGGAGGCGTCGCGCAGGCACCGAGGATGCCCGCGAGAGCCGAAGCAAACAGAAGGGGTCGTTTCACGTCACGTCCGGAAGCACGGGGTCGCCAATGGTGTAGATCACGCGATCGAACGTCGCGGTGTGTGTCGGGTCGACGTCGATGACTTCGACG
This sequence comes from uncultured Myxococcales bacterium, assembly GCA_966212315.1. Taxonomy (GTDB): domain Bacteria; phylum Myxococcota_A; class Polyangia; order Polyangiales; genus CBIHQZ01. The sequence continues at coordinate 1,463 of CBIHQZ010000337.1, read as the reverse complement.
ACCATGGCCGAGAAGTCGACGAGGTAGAGATGGCGGTGGGCCGCGTCGTAGATCGGAATGTGCGGCCCGCGCGCGGTGCGGATCTCGTCGAACTCGCGCCAGTTGTTCACGTCGATCACGTAGATCTTTCGCGCATCGAACGAGACCGTGTACGCCATCACGGGGCCCGTCCCGCAACCACCGGGTGGCCGAACGAGCGTGAAGTTCGACGGCCCGGGCGGCAGCGCGAGCGTGTTGATCGCGCGAACGTTCTCCTGGTCGCTGATGTCGAACGCGATCAGCTGCTCGGGCGATCCCGCGGCCCCCGAACCCGACGGACGCGACGTCGCGTACATGCGGTTCGAGTTGCACGGATCGACGTGCGCATCGCGAATGCCCGCGCTGGTCGACAGGTCCTGGATGAGATCGAGGCGCGTTCGATAGAGGACCGATCGATCGCCGTCGCCTTCGACACGCAGCTGGTTGATGGTCGGCTCGACGCGCGAGAACACGTAGTAGTGCGACGGGTCGCTCACATCCGGACGGACGATCGCATCGAGGTTCGGCGAAAGGTCACCGAGCCAGTGCACGAGCCGCGGTCCGGTCGTTCCACCGGGCGGATCCATGAAGAGACTCGCGCGCGCACGCGGCGTCTCCTGGTGCACGACGAGAATGTTCCCGTTGGGGGCCACATCGAGCGTGACCGGCAGCGGCGGGAGCGTGATCTGTCGAACGGTGTGATCGCCCGGCACGTGGCCGACGCGATGGTCCGCATCGCAGAGCGGGATCCCGTCGCTCGGTTGCCCGCAGCTGAGTCGATCTCCGTCGACGTCGATCCAGGTGAGCGTTCCGTCGCCGCGCACCGTGACATAGAGCCGCGCGCCGACCTCCACGCCGTTGACCATCCCTGCGGGACGGAGCGCCGCTGCGGTCGCGTACGGGTTGATCTGCACGCCCGAATTCATCGGGATCAGACACGAACCGGCGTCGTCGCACGAACCTTCGACCGCGCCCGTTTCCCCGGCGGCGATGCGCGCGCGAACGACCTCGAGGTCGACCACGTTCACGCGCCCGCCGTTGTAGAGCAGGTCGAAGTCCGAGTTCACCACGTACAGCCAGTGCGAGTCGGCCGAGATCGCGGCGGCGATCGGATAGTGGAACTCCCGCTGCACGGGAGTCCGCCCCTCGTTGCTGAGAGTGCACGCAGCGGCAACGGTGCCGAACGCCAGGAGAAGAAAGCTGCCAAGACCGGGTCGCATGAGCGCGGGGAGGCTAATGGGAGCGACCGGTGGGCGCAAGGATCGATGCACGGACCGGGCGGCTGAAGCCACTGCAACACCTCCGAAGCCACCGTCGTGAGGCTCGCGATGTCGCATCGAACACAGCAGTGATCTCTTCCGAAGCGGTCGACGGCAACTCGCCGTTACCGCAGCTTCGCGCAGGCGAAGCTTAGGAGTCGTTGCCGCGGGTTCACCCGCCGGGAA
>CBIHQZ010000336.1:0-6947 GCA_966212315.1 uncultured Myxococcales bacterium | reverse complement strand
ACTTCGCCGGTGTTGAGTGGTTTGGCATTGCAACCGCGCGTGCGGACAGCGGCAATCACATCAGCGAGATCCACTTCGACGACTACGGTTCGCGCCGCACGCGGATGTGCACGCCGAGCGGCGGTGGCACGGCGGTCTCCATCACCGAGCGGCAGATCAATCATGGCTCGACGCATACCGACGGGGCGGGAACGAACAACGCATCGTTCCACGTCGACCTCACCGTGGAGGGCGAGAAAGCCGGTGACGACTGCGTCGTCGGTCCGGTCACGCTCGCGATCTCGTACGAGGGGACCGTTGCGCGCTCGGGCGTCGACATGAACATGGACGGCACCGTCGACACGGCTACGTACAATGGACACGGCCGCTTCGGCACCTCCGCGGAAGGCGTCGTCGATGCCATCACGACGAACGAAGTGCTCGACTCGAACGTGTGCAACGACGAGGCGATCTCGGGAACGACGCAGCTGAGCGCAAACGGTCACAGCGCGGTGATCACGTACGACGGCGCAACCGACTGCTCGATGGATCACACCGTCACGTGGACCTACGACGGCATGTCGCGCGGAACGCTCACCGGCGTCGCATGCGGCGTCGGGCATCCCAGTCGCAGCGGGTTGGCGTGGTGGTCGAGTGCGATCGCGATCGCGGCGTGCGCGATGGCATCGCGTCGTCGGCGCACATCGGGTTGACCCGCCGCGGGGCGCGTTTCGACACGCGATCGCGCACCAAGTTCCCGATGCGCGAAGATTCATCTCGCGCTTGAATCAGCGTTCGAAATCGATGCACGGTGAGTTCGGCGAGGGGGCCGAACATGACCGCAACGATCGACTCGAGCACCGGTTCAACGCCCGACGGTTCCAAGACACTCACGCGCACGTTCCGCGGACCGAAACGCGTCGGGTTCATCGACAACGTGCGATTCCTCGCCGACCCGCGCGGAACGCTCCATCGCTTCGTCGCGCGCTACGGGGATCCGTTCATCGGCTACGACCCTGCGGGATCGGTGCTCTTCATCGGCAATCCCGAAGCAGTGAAAGCCGTGTTCACCGCGGACCCCGACGTGTTCGACGTCCCGATGCGCGATCAGCTCGCGCCGTTCTTCGGACTCACGTCGCTCATTCTCGTGACCGGACCGAAGCACAAGAAGGATCGCAAACTCCTCGCGCCGCCGTTTCACGGCAGCCGCATGCGCGCGTACGGCGAGCTCATCGTCGAGACCGCCAAGCGCGAGGTCGCGAAGATTCCGGTCGGCAAGCCCTTCGCGATGATGGACCTCACGCAGGCCATCTCGCTCGAGGTGATCCTGCGCGCGATCTTCGGCGTCGCGAACGGAACGAGGCGCGAGCAGTTTCGCGAAGCCGTCGTGCGCTTGATGGAAGCCACCGCGTCGCCGCTCATCACGATGTTCGAGTTCGCGCGGCGCGAATTCGGCGGCTTCGGACCGTGGGCGCGATTCGTTCGTGCACGGGCTGCGCTCGATGCGTTGATCTACGAAGAGATCGCGGCGCGGCGGGCGAATCCTGCGGCGTCCGGCGAGGACGTCCTGAGTCTGATGATGGCGGCGCGCTACGACGACGGCTCGGCGATGAGCGAGATCGAACTGCGCGACGAACTCCACCTGCTTCTCTTTGCCGGTCACGACACCACGTCGACCGCGCTCTCGTGGGCGTTCTACTGGCTGCATCGCCAACCCGATCTGCGCGCACGGGTCATCGCCGACGTCGCGGCACTCGGCGACGATGCGACGCCCGATGCGATCGCCGCGCTGCCGTACCTCGATGCGGTCTGCTGCGAGACGCTGCGCATCCACCCGATCGCGGTGAACGTGGCGAGGCTGCTGCGCAAGCCGCTCGACGTGATGGGGAACGAGATCGCGCCGGGAACCACGGTGATGGTGTCGTCGCTGCTCGTGCACGATCGCCCGGAGCTGTATCCCGACCCACGCGTGTTCCGGCCGGAGCGGTTTCTCGAACGCACGTTCTCGCCGCACGAATTCGTTCCGTTCGGCGGCGGTTCGCGACGATGCATCGGTGCTGCGTTCGCGATGTACGAGATGAAACTCGTGCTCACGACGCTGCTGCGCAGCGAGCGGTTCAGGCTGGTCGACGACCGTGAAGTGAAAGCGGTCGTGCGAGGGCTGACGATGGGTCCGAAGGGTGGCGTGAAAATGCTGCGGGAGGGGCCGACTCCGCGGGGGTGAGCCGGCCTGATGCGATCAGATCGCGCGCGACGAACGATCGCGCCGACGGCGACGCGCGATCACGACCGAGAGTGCGAGTGCGACGAATGCGACCCCGCCACGACCGCACGTCCCCACCGCACGGCAGCCGCAGTTCGCGCCGCCACCGAGGTGATCGGCATCGCCACCGTCGTTCGCATCGCCGACCGCTGCATCGGTGCGGGCCGCATCGACCGGAACACTCGCGTCGCCCGCATTACCCGCGTCGCTCGCGGCATCGTTCGGGGCTTCGACGTCTGCTGCATCGGTGACATCGACGACATCGCTCGTCGCATCGTCGCCCGCGTCGACTGCCGCGTCGGTCCCTGCGTCCATCGGCGCGATCTCGCACACGCCCGCGGTACACGTTCCGCCGCTGCATGGCGATCCGTCGCCCGCGATCGGGTCCGAACACGAACCAGTGGCCGGGTCGCACGTCCCCATCGCGTGGCACTCGGCCGTCGGTGCGCAGGTCACGATGTTCATGCCCACGCACGATCCCGCCATGCATTGATCGGTTCGCGAACACGCGTCGCCGTCCGAGCACGTCGCGCCATTCGTGCGCGCACCGCAGCGCCGTCAGTTGATGGTCGTCGACACCAGTTTGAAGAAGATCGCGCGCCGCCTTCCGCATTGCTGACACGTCACTTTCGCCACGCGCAATCGCACGCCCTCGATCGTCTCGGCCGTGTGTTCGTCGAGTCGAACGGGACCGGTGCACACCGCGCAGCGTGAGTCGCGCGCGTACACATCGACCTGCGAGGCCGACGTCACTTCGAGCGGCCGATCGGGTGCGCCGCCGCGCTCGAGCAGCGAGAGTCGCTCGAGGTTCTCCGCGAGTTTGCGGGCATCGCGCTCGATCGATCGCCGCTCGGTGCGGGCTCGCGGTGGCTTGCGTGCCATGGCTACTTCTTCTTTCCTCGCGTCGTCGGCGTGCGACCGCTCGGCTTCTTCGCGGCGGGCGCCGGCTTCTTCTTTGTCACCGGCTTCTTCGCGATCGCGCGCTTCGTCGGGGCGATCACCGCGGGCTTCTTCGCCGTCGCGCGTTTCGGCTTCGGGAGCTTCGCCGGCTCGGCGTCGCGGAAGAGCATCTTCATCGCCGGGTGCTTCGCGTATCGCTTTCGCAACGGCGCCGCGAGCGACTGGCCGACTTCATGCGGAATGCTCGATTGCGCGAGTGCCCACAGCACCGTCAGCTGAAGATTGTTCCCGCTCGCATCGGGTTCCGTCTCGCGTTCGAGCGCGGCTTCGAAGACCGGAATGGTCATGCTCCAGTAGCGTGGGCTGTCCGCGAGCGAGACCGCGGCTTCGATCTGCACGTCGGGATCCATGTCCGCCATCATCGGCGCGAGCACCGGCATCCACTTGTCGACGTCGTTCTTCCACGTGCGCAGTTCGCGCGCGAGACCGCGGCGCGCAACGGGTGATCGATCGTCGATGAATTGCTCCACGCGCGCGGCCCACAGCGCGGGCTCGTCGTAATCGCGCAACAGCGAGAGCGCCTGTACGCGGATCTCGGGCTCTGGATCGCGTACGAGACGGTCGAGCAGCAGGATCGCATCGGCGCGCGAGAGATGCCGCTGCAGCTCGGCGAGCGACTCAGCGCGCACCGTCGCGTCGCGTGTGCTGTCCCGAACGACTTCTTCCAGCGCTGCGCACACGTGCTCGGACAGATGCGGCAGGCGACGCGGAATCGTGAGCAGTTCGTCGTCGCGACCGTTGCTCGCGCGCCAGGCCTCGATCGCGAGATCCGCGACTTCGGGTGCTTCGCGCGCGATCAGCGCGAGGGCGCGGACGATGCCGCCGCGTTGTCCTTCGCGGTCGGTGTCGGCGACCATCGAAAGCAGTTCACCAGCGTGATCGCGCGCTTCACGCCCGAGCGCACCGATCTCCATCGCAACCGAGTAGCCGCCGTACGACGTGTCCGCGCGAAGCTTCGTCATCAACTCGTCGGCGTACGCGCGCCGCGCATCGGGACGTTCCTCGAACGCGGGCCACGGGATGCTCACGACGCCGAAGTCGGTGACGAGGCAGACGACTGCGCCCTTCGCGTCGAGACCCCAGTACGACGGATACACACCGTCGCCATACCCCGACGAGAATGCGATCACGGATGCGTCGGTCACCCCGGGACACTCCGCGTGCGACCACGTCGTTCGCTGGTGCTTCTCGAGCTGCCGGAGCAAACCGTCGACATCGCATTCGGACGGATCGACGTCGGCGAAACATCCCGTCCCGCTGTCGACGCCGTAGCCGAATACGTCACCGGCGCGCAGGGTTTCGGGGCGCTCGTCGGCTCGCGTCGCGAGCACCCATGCAGCAGGCGCTTCGTCGCGCACCATCAATTGCGCGAGTGCGATGCGTTCATCGCCACCACGCGCCGCGATCACCACCCGCACCGGATAACGCCCGTTCGGAATGCGCCGTTCGAACCGTTCGCCGCCGCCCGCGAGCGGATCGCAACAGAGCACGTGTTCGTCGGTGATCGCGAGGTGACCGAGCGCCTTGGTCTGGAAGTGAAGCGCGGGATCGATGTCGAACGGCGGGACCACCGCCAGCGGATCGGTCCGAGTCATGGAGCGGACATAACGCGAAGCGACGGGCTCGTCACGACGCTGCGCGCGCGAGAGCGCTTCCGAATCAGCCCTGCCGGAACTAGCTTCGGCGCGATGTCCGTGGACGACCGCTCTTCGCTTGCATCCGCCATCGCCGAGCGCGATCGGCTCCGCGCACGGCTGACCTTCTGGGAGGACTGGCGCAATACCCTGATGCTGCCGCTCATTCTCGTGGGAGGCCTGGTCGGGCTCGGCATCGGCTACGGGATCGAGACCGCACTGCACTGGCCGGATCGCACGCGTTTCTTCGGTGCGGTGATCGGGATCTTGTTGATCGGCCGGTTCGTCACCGCGTTCTTCGACGCGAGCAAGCTCGATGTGGCGCGCCGCCGCGTTCAGCAGCTCGAGCGGACGAGCAAGAAGCCCTGAGAGGGGCGATGTTCGCGCGGGAAATGCGGCATTCGCGCGTCCGCAATGGTACCGGTACGGGATGCGCGCGCCGGTGTGGGCGTTCGGACTCCTGCTGCTCGTTCCGTCGTTCACGCTCGTTTCGCGAACCCTCGCGGCGCGGCCGCATCTCGCGCGCCCGCTGATCGCGCTGCACGCGCATCGCTTCGTCGCCCCGCATGTCGACCCACCCACGCCGCCGCGTTCGGCACCGGGCGAGCGTGATGCAGTTCCCGCCGACAGCACGCCTTCAGCGGAAGCCCCACCGAGCGCGCCGCTGCGAGAAGGAACCCGCACGCGCATCGGTTTGTGCGCGAGCCTGCTCGTCCCCGACTCGCAGGGAAAGCACATCGCGGATCTCGATGTACGCACCTCGTTCGCCGACGGCAGCGACCTGCTCTCGCGCGTGAATCGTTCCGCCGCGGGATCGCTTCCACCCGACTTCGCGCCGACCGATCTCGTCGACCTCCACACCGGCGCACCCGCTGACGTCGCCCACTGCGATCCGCCGCGCGGTCAGTGTCTTCGTCGCGAAGCCGCCGACGCGCTCCACGCGCTCTTCGACGGCATGCACCGGACGATCGGCGACGCGGGCCACATCCACTCGGCATTTCGCGCGTACACCGATCAGTGCGGCGTGTTCGCGCGCTGGGCGTATCGCGACGGACAAGGGTTCTGCACGGCCACCGAACAGTCCGCGCTCGCGGGGCACAGTCAGCATCAGCTCGGCACCGCGATCGACGTGTTCAGTCATGACTGGTCTTCGCACGGCGATGTGTTCCGCGCGGGCTTCGGCTGTTCGCCGGGCGGGCACTATCTCGACGAGCACTCGTGGGAGTACGGCTTCGTGCTGCCGTATCCGCTCGCGCCTGCGTTCCGCGCCGAAGGCTCGCGCTGCGAGACGCGCCACGGTGTGCACACGACGATCGATCCGCGCACCGGCTATCGCTACGAGCCGTGGCACGTTCGATACATCGGTCGCGACGCCGCCGCGCGATTCCATGTGGCGCAACTCGCGAGCGCGAGCGAACCCAACGGCGAGATCACGCTCGACGAATGGCTTCGGCGCGAGGCCGGCATTCGCGGCGACATCGACCTGCCGGTGTGCGACGGATGCCACTGCGGCGCATGCACGACGCTCGCGAGCGGAACGCACGGACCATGCGGTGCCAATGCATTGCGACTCGCACACGAGGGCGATCCGGTCGGCGTCGATGCGCAACCGACGTTGCGCGAAGTGATCGCTGAGAACGCGACGCGCGTGCGCGTGCGGGTCTCGGTTCCCGCGGGAACGGTGACGCAGAGCGAATCGGGCGACGATCTTCCCGCGGCCTACCGGCTCGTCGCGCTCGATGGTGATCGAGTCATCGCGACACGCGCGCTCTCCAACGCGCCGGCCATCGCGGTGTGGCAGAGCGTGCAGACGTATCTACCCGCGCAGAACGGCGCGATCGAGATGCGCATCGAGGTCGGACCCGAGCACGCGGGGCATCCGTTGCAGATCGCGTTGCGGCGCGCCGGGCGAGTCATCGAAGCGCGCGCGGTGCAGTGAAGAGCTGTCGAATCATCGCGTCGCGCAGACCTCTCCCCAGCGATTCCCTCGCCATTGGTCACGAATGCGCGTGGCGCTCGCTGGGCCCTCTCCTGTCGCTTCGCGACTGTCCTCTCCCGTAGGAACGAGCGATTCCAGGGAGCCCCTCTTCGGCTGGTGCCTCGCGCTCAGC
>CBIHQZ010000335.1:0-6961 GCA_966212315.1 uncultured Myxococcales bacterium | reverse complement strand
CGGTCGACCGTGGCGCCGACGTTCAGCGCGGGTCGTCGACGCGTCCGATGAAAAGAATCGCACCGGTCGCGACGTCGACGATCTCGAACAGAAAGGGTCGGTCGAAACGAATCTCGGGTGCGGGCATGGGCGCGCCGGCGCCTCGCATCATCACGACCGCCGTCGCAGCCGCTGCCTCCGTTCCTTCTTCGTCGACGCGCACGAATGCCTTGTGGAACGCCTCGGAGATGGCGAGACGGTCCTCGGGGCGCGGCGGCCGCGCGATCCCCGAGAAGTCCGCGAGCGTTCGCTGGAACGCGAGATGGATTCCGAGCGCTTCGAGGTGCGCACGCAATCGGATCGGTTCACCTGCCGGCTCGATCCGGAACTTCGGCAGCGCGAGAAGGATCTGGCCGCGCGACGTACTCGGCACGTCGACGTCGAATCCGGCGCGCGCGATCCACGTCTCGGGTCGTTCGCCCTCGGGAGGCAGCATCAGACGCATGACCAGCGCGTTGCCCCGATACGGCAGTTCGACCACCTGGCCACCGGCGTGCTCGACGTGTGCGAGCGTCTCGCGGGCGTGCATCGTCGGGACGTCGGCCGGCGCACCGCTGGCGAGTCGGAAGGGCATCGGTCGCGTGCTGATGCGCTCGAACGGCGAAGCCCAGCGTGCGTCGAAGTACACGGCATTCACGAGAACGAGCCGCGTGTCGCGATCGATCGCGGCCGGTGGCAGCAGGTCTCGAATGTGTTGGCGCGTGTGATCGAGGACCCAGGCATTGATGTGATCGCGAGAGGCTCCAGGTGCGCCGCGGAAATCCAACGGCTCGAGCGGCGCGTCGAATCGCGTGCGGACGTAATCGAGATATGGCGCCTCGAACGTGTACGAGCGCTCGCCGAAGAGTCGGTTCGCGACGCGCAGTGTGGCGTCGGTTCTGCGCGGGTCGTCCCACGCACGCACCGCATCGCCGAGCGCATCGATCGTCGGCCGCGAGGGCTCGCCGAGATGGAGCGCGCCATTCATCTCGCGCGCGGTGTCACCGGATGCGCCCGCGGCCGTCATGGCGAGTGCGGCGGCAATGCTCGCGGGTGAGAACACGAGGTTGCCCGGTCTCGCGGCAAGTCGAACGAAGAGGTCTCTCGCGAGTCCGTTGACTGCCAGGCGCGCTTGCGGGTCGCGCGGTGCGGGCGCGCTCGGTTCGGCACGGGTCGGGACGGGGGCCGCATCCGCGGTGGCTGGTGTCGTTGCCGCATCGACCATCGGCGTCGGCTGCGTCGCGGCGGTTGGAGTCGGAGAGGTCGGGCGCTGTTCGCGGCACGCGATCCCGAAGGCGGTCAGCGGGACAATGAGCGCGCACGCGATGGAGGGGCGAACCATGGTTGCGATGGTATGCGGGCAGTGCCGTGGAGCCAACGACAGCGCGCGCGTAGTGCCTGCGCGGAGCACGCGGGCGGCGTGATAACTTGACCGCGATGCATCCGTGGTCGATTCGAACTGGATGGGCTGCTGTTCTGATGGCCCTCGCGACCGCGTGCTCGCCGCCGGTCGTCGTCGACGGCGGGATCGACGCAATCAGTCCCGACATCGCGATCGCCGACGCAACCGACGTCACCGTGCCTTTCGACGCCACCGATGCGCCTCGTCCGCCGCGCACGTGCACGCGGCTTCGTCCGCCCCGCGACGGTGGTGTGCCCGATGCGAGCGCTGCCGATGCGGGCACTCTCGCGTGCAACGGATCGCCGCTTCTCTGCGATCGCCGCTACGACGAGGTCTCGTACGCGACCGCACACAACGCGATGTCGAACGCGGACGAACACTTCTACCTTCCGAATCAGCATCACGGCCTCACCCGCGCGCTCACCGACGGAATCCGCGGGCTCATGCTCGATACGCACTACTGCGATGGCGAACCGTCGCTCGCGCACTCGATGTGCTGGCTCGGTCACAAGCCACTCGTCGACGGTCTCTGCGAGATCACGCAATTCCTCGACACCCACCCGAACGAGATCGTCTCGTTGCAACTCGAGCCGCACATCGACGACGTGGACACGGTCGCGGCGTTCGAAGACAGCGGTTTGATCGACTACGTGCGCTACCAGCCGCTCGGCTCGCCGTTTCCGACGTTGCGCCAGATGATCGCCGACGATCGTCGCTTGATGGTCTTCACCGAGAGCGGCGGCGGCGATCCGAACTGGTTGATGCCGCTGTTCCGCTACTCGTTCGACACGCCCTACACCTTCGCGACGCCGTCGGACTTCAACTGCGACGTCAATCGCGGCGACGCAGGCAACGCGCTCTTCACGGTGAACCACTGGCTCTCGAACCCCGCCTCCGATCCGATGTGGGCGATGACGGCCAACGCGAATCCGCTCTTCATCGATCGCGTGCGTGAGTGCCGTACCGCGCGCGGGCATATCCCCAACTTCGTCGCGGTCGACTTCTACGACATCGGCGAGATCTTCTCGGTGGTCGACGCAATGAACGGGCTGTGATGCGCGTCGCATTGCGCTCCTGGCTGCTGGCGTCGTGCGCAGCGATGTCCGCGACCGCGTGTGTCACCGAGGCGACGTCGTTGCTCGTCATCGTCGACACCGACATTCCCCCGGATCTTTCGCTCACCGTGCGCGTCACCGCACGTGCCGGCGACGTGTCGATCAGCGACGGACGACGCGATGTGAGTTGGAATCGCATCGCACTCGACGCGGGCCCTTCACCGGGTGCGTTCGCATTGCCGGCCTCGTTCGGCGTGCGCCCGAATGGACCGCGCGATCAACTCTTCACCCTGCTCGTCGAAGGCGTCACCGGTCGCTACACCGTCCGTCGATCGATCCGCGCGCGCTTCACCCCCGGACGTTCGCTGCGACTGCCCGTGTTCCTCAGTGCGCGCTGCGGCGAGCCGGCGACCGATTGCACGTCGGTGCCCGCGGCGATGTGCACGGTTCAGCAATCGTGCGAGGAGCGCATGCAGACATGCGGCAACGCGGGGACATGCGTGTCGGTCGGCGTGCAACCGATCGACCCGCGCGCCACCGACGCGAGCGGCGCGACGGACTCGAGTGCGAACGACAGCGCAGCGACCAGCGGATGCGGACAAGGACGTTCTTGCTGCACCGCCGGCGCAATCTGTGGCGCCGGCGAGACGTGTACGTCACTCGACAACTGCGCGGTGTGCGGTGAAGGGCACGCGTGTTGTGAGAGCGGCTCGCTCTGCCCGGTGAATCATGTGTGCAGCGACGGTGCCTGCCGTCCGTGCGGTGCCGCGGATGGACCGTGCTGCGACGGCGAGAGATGCAGCGCCGGCACGTGCGTGACCGGGATGTGTCAGACCGGATGCGGCGCACCCGGGCAACCGTGCTGCGCGAACAGCGCCTGCGGCGGCGTCGCGGTGTGCAACGGATTCAACTGCGCATGCACGCGCAGCTGCAACGGCCGCTGCGGCGGCGCCTCGGATGGATGCGGAGGAGTGTGCGACAGCGGCTGCGGCATCGACGAGGTGTGCGCGAATCAACGCTGCTCGCGCTGCGGCGTGCTCGGCTCTCCGTGCTGTCCCGGCAACGACTGTTCGGGCGCTTCGCAAACCGCGTTCTGCTGCACACCCGCAACGGAAGGACGACCGACTTGCCCTCTCGGGGGCTCGGACGGGATCTGCCACGTGTGCGGCAACGTCGCGCAGCCTTGTTGCGCACATCAGACCTGCAACAACACCGGGCAGTCGACGTGCGGTGGCAGCGCGGAAGCCAACAATGTTCTCTGTCGCTCGGAGAATTGCGGCGTGCAGGGCGGCTTCTGCTGCACATGGCGCGTGCCCGCTTGCGACAACGGCATGGCCTGCGATTTCAGCACCGGACGTTGTCGCTGAGCGATCGCGCTATGTCGCGGGCGTTTCCACTCGATCGTGCGCGTCGGGCTCGAGCGACACGTTCGATCCGCGGAAGACTTCGAAGCGTCCCGTTGCTTCCTGCCATTCGTACAATTCAGCCTGTGCCACGTCGTAGAACCACGCGTGCAGTTCGATCGCACCGTCGTCGAGTCGCGCGCGCACGAGCGGATACTGCTTCACGTTCTCGACCTGTCGCACCGTCGTCGCGCGCGCGGCGTCGTCGGCGTCTTCGTGTGCCGACAGATCGCCGCATGCGAGCGGCGCCGATGCGAGCCACTTTCGCAACGTGACCAGTTCCTCGGGCACATTGCCGGTCTTTGCGGCTTTCACCGCGCCGCAGCCGGAGTGACCGCACACGACGATGTTCCGCACGCCGAGCACGCCGACCGCGTATTCGATCGCAGCGCCCTCGTCGGGACTCGCACCATCGACCGGTGGCGGAACCATCGCGCCGAGGCATCGCACGATGAACACCTCGCCGGGATGAGCACCGGTGAGCATCACCGGCGAGACGCGGCTGTCGACGCACGTGATGAACAACGTGTGCGGGTTCTGTCCCTCCGCGAGTTGCTCGAACAGCGATTCGTAATGCTCGCGCGTCTCGCCGCGGAAGCGCTCGAGATTCGCGGTCACGAGTGCGCGCATGTGAAACGCGCCCTTGCGGCCGAGAATGCGGTCGACGTCGCGCTCGGACACCGCGAGTCGCGGCGCCACGATGCCGCGCGCGTCCTCGGCGAGCAGCATGCTCTTCACCGACGGTGCAGCCCCCAGCACCGCTGCGTTGCCGCCGCGATCGGCGATCGCGTTCACCAGCGAGACGAACTCGTGGCACCCCGAGTAGTCCATCGCCAGCACGTTGCGCGCATCGATGATGACGCCGTTCGATACGTCGAGCGCGAGGAGCCGGTAGCGCAGTGACTCGAGAGACGGCAGCGAGAGAAACGTCATCGGCCCGTCGAGCGTGACCTGATGCGCGCCTCCGTCCGCGCCGCGATGGAGCGTCGAGCGGAACACGGCGACGCGCGCCATCGCGAGAACGAGCGCGAGAAACAAGCCCGTTTCGATGCCGGTGAGCAGCGAGGTGAACACGATCGCGAGCGCGGTGATCGCCACGACGACGGCATGCGGCCGCGAGACCCGCCACACGCTGCGAAGAGGTCGCGCGTCGAGAAGGTACGCGCCGTGTGCCACGAGAACGCCGGCCAACGCCGCGAGTGGGATCCAGCGGTCGACGACGAGCACCAGCGGAAAGAGCGCGGCCAGGGCCAGTGCATGGACGATCGCGGCGCCGCGCGTGTTCGCGCCGAATGTTCGGAGCGCGCGTGCACGGATGACCGAGCCTGCAGTTGGACTTCCGCCGAAGAGCGGGACCACGAGATTCGAGAGACCGGTCGCGATGAGTTCCTGATCGGGGTCGTAGCGCGCACCGTTGCTGCACTGTTCTTCTGCGCTCGCCGAGAGACTCGTCTCGAGCGTCACGAACACGAAGAGCGCGAGGGTCGACGCGACGAACTGCGTCGCGCGGAACGCAGGGAAATGGATGCCCGTGACGGTCGGAAACGCCACCGGCAGATCGGGCACGGTCGGGATCGTGAGATGAAGAAACCGCACCGCGAGCGTGGCGAGTGCGATGGCGACGAGCGACATCGGCACCTTGCGCAACCATCGCAGACCCACCGCGGTGAGCGCGCACGAACCGGCCGCGATGAGCACGGCGGTCCAGTGAATCGCATGCACCAGCGTGCCGGCGTGGTCGATCGTGTGCGCGGCCGAGATCTCGCCGGGCGCGTCGACACCGAGCACGTACGGCAGGCAGAACACCAGCACGAGCAACCCCATGCCGAGGGTGAAACCGTGCACGACGATGAGCGGCACCAGGCGCGCGAGTCGCCCGAGCCCGAGGACCCCCATCGCGAGCTGTAACGCGCCGACGAGGAAGACCGCCACGAGCAGCCCCCCCGTTCCGTGCTGCTGCACGATGCGCGCGATGACCACACCCGTCGCGATGCCGGGCCCGGCGACGCCGAAGGTCCATCCGCCGAAGAACGCTGCGATCAATCCGCCGAGCACCGCGCTCACGAGCGTGGCAGTCGCGGGCAGACCGGCGTGGTGCGCGAGCACGAGTGCCAGCGAGAGCGAGAGCCCGGTTGCAGTCAGTCCGGCGATCCGATCGTCGCGTCGATTCTCACCGCGAAGCGCATCGCGCCACGAAGAGGCCAGGCGACGGACGCCGAAATCGGGGCGGGGAGAGATCCACGGAGTGCGCGTATCGGGCATCTCGCGCGAGCATGCACGACGGGCATCAGTCGCGGAACTGTCGAAGATTACCGCACGACACCGTATGGATCGCTGCGCGCGCGCACCGCCTCGCGTTGAACGGAACGCGAGCGCTGCCTACGCTGCACTCCCTCACCAGCGAGAGCACCATGACCCAGAACGACAACACCGTGTTCGCTCCACCCGCTTCCTTTCGCGACCGCGCGCGCGTGCGCAGCATCGACGAGTACCGCGCGATGTACGACCGCTCCATCCGCGATCCCGACGCATTCTGGGCCGAGCAGGCACAGCGGATCGGATGGACGAAGCCGTTCGAGACGGTGTCGAAATGGGACTTCGAAACCGCGGAGATCGGCTTCTTCCTCGGCGGGCGCACCAACGTCGCGTGGAACTGCATCGACCGGCATCTCGACGGCCCGCGCAAGAACAAGGCAGCGCTCGTGTGGGAGGGCGACGATCCGCACGAATCGAAGACGCTCACGTATCAACAGCTGCATCGCGAGGTGTGCCGCTTTGCCAACGTGCTCCGCGCGAACGGCGTGAAGAAGGGCGATCGCGTCACGCTGTATCTCCCGATGGTGCTCGAACTCCCGATCGCGATGCTCGCGTGCGCACGTATCGGCGCGGTGCACAGCGTGGTGTTCGGCGGGTTCTCGGCGGAGTCCTTGCGCGATCGCATTCTCGACTGCGGTTCGAAAATTCTCGTCACCGCCGATCAGGGCATGCGTGGCGGAAAGCACGTCCCGCTCAAGCGCAACGCCGACGCCGCACTCGAGCAGTGCCCCGACGTCGCGCGTGTGATCGTCGTGCGCCGCACCGGC
>CBIHQZ010000334.1:0-6962 GCA_966212315.1 uncultured Myxococcales bacterium | reverse complement strand
ATGATCCCGCCCTTGGTCGTCTCTTCCGACTCGATACGCTTGACGAGGACGCGGTCCTGCAGGGGACGGATCTTCATAACGGCCAAACCTCCACGATGGATCCCGGAGCTTTTCCGAGACCGGTTGTTGCGTGCGTTGCGTAGCCACGAGTGCGCCGATTCGGGTCGGTTCACTCGCGCGACAGACGTATCCACCCGGGTCGGCAGCTTCCGAAGAAGCCACCGCCCACCGACAGCTCGTGCCTGCCGAGACGATTCCTGGCAGGGCCCGATGCTGACTGCTAGCGGACGGCGCGCAGGTTAGCCACGGAGGTCACCCTGTCAAGGGTCTCGCAACGGATTTGGAGTGACCATTTCGTCAACGTTCTCCGTGGAATGGCAGTCGCGTGGTGAGACTGCTAGCAGTCGGGCGTCAACTCTGCGAAACGACACGGGACTACTCGAACGTCGCCCGCACTACCGCTGCGAATTAATGGCGCAGTTCCGCCGGAACGGTCATTGAAGAAACACCAGTCGCACGCAGTCGAACACCAGTTGGCGACACGAGGCGAGCTGTGCGGGATCACGTGCAGGCTCGCGGAACGGAGGTCTCGAGGATGGCGATCGAACCGGTGACCAGCCTGTTCAGTTTCTTCCGCGAAGCGATCACGGCCGTGACCGTGAAGCGGAAGCTCCCCGCCCTGCCCGAGACGGCCGACTACCTCGCCAACCTCCTCGTCCACGCCGGGACGCAGACCGAGGTGTTGCACCGATCGATCGTGCTGACGCTCGACGAGGCGCTCACGCAGGGACCTGGCGAGCAATTCATGGGGCTGCAGGCCGTCGGCGACGGCGCGCTGTACCTGGTCGGGTTCTTCCCCGATCACATCGCGCGCGAACGCATCGATGCGTCGCTCTACGTGAGCGTGGGGGCGTTTGCGTACGGACGCGCCGCCGAGATCGTGCGGGCCAGCGGCGAAACCGAACCGCGCGTATTGCTCGAGCTCAACGAGCACTTTGCGGTCTACGCGGACGTGATCGCCGAGGTGGCCGAGAGCGCAGCGCTTGGGAGCATCACCAAGGACCTCGTGAAGCTCTTCGATCGGTACAAGCAGACCGGCAGCACGCGAGCGCTGGAAGAGATGGCGCGTCGTGGGGCGTTTCCGACGAAGGGCGGGCATCGCTGCTGAACTCGCGAAGCGCCAGCCCGATGATCTCGCTGCGCGGGATGCAGAACGCGATCGACCGGATCTATCGGGTCGATGTCGCACACGCGGTCGACGACTTCGTGCGGCCGATGAACGCGAACGATCCCGAAGCGGCGCGGCGCGAAGTGGTGCTCGTCGACGAGCGGGGCGACGGTGAAGCGGGGATCGCGTTGATGCTCGACGAGCGCGTCGGCGATGCGTTGCGCGGCGAGCGCGTCGAAGGGATGAGTCGCTTCGACGCGTGGTGTCTGGCGCTCGAAGGCGTGAGTCACTTCGTGTTGCTCGCACATCGCGCGGCCAACGATCGGACGGTGTCGCAACTCGAACTGGAGTTTCAGGCCGAGGTCGACAAGTTCGTGGTGGCGGTGCTCGATCGCGTGATGTGGCGCGCGCCGAGCGTGGCCATGCGTGCATCGCGACGGTTGCGTGAAGCGCTCTTCGAACGGGTGAGATTTCTCGATGGCGCGGGGACGGTCGAAGGCGTGCGGTATCGACTCGCGCATCGGTGGGCCGCGCGATACGCCGCGTCGCTCGAGAGGCGCTACGTGGGGGAGGGGCGGCTCGGCGTGCTGGTGGAAGAAGTGCGGGACTTCTACCGCGCGGGGCTGGCGACCAAGGTGGCGATGGCGGCGTAGAGAACCGGCCGGTACCGCCATCGGCTGCGCGTGTGTGTGTTGTTCGGCTTGGGATGCGGTCACGGATCGCGAAAGGCCGCGTAGCGTGCTGGCCGTGGGTTTGCTTTGTCGGCGCGCATGAACAAGTGCCATCGCATCGTCACGCTCGCGTTCTGCCTGGTCGCCACACCCCTCGCCGCACAGAACGTCGCAGCTCCTGCGGCGAGAGACTTTCGCAACGGCCCCATCGCGACGACCTGCGGCACGCTCGACGGTCAGCCGCGTGCAATCACGCTGCGAGATGGACGCTGGTCCGCCCCGGAGTCCGACGCCAATGGATGGGTGTTTGCGGTGACCGACGTCTTGCTCGCAGACGTCACTGGCGATGGACGCGAAGACGCGGTCGTCACCACGACCTGCGATGACTCCGGCACTGCGCCACCGCGCGTTTCAGTGATGTTGTTTCCCGGCGCGATCGGCACGACACCGATCGACGCACTCGACGCTGGGGTCTGGGATGGATCGAGTGTCGTGTCGATTCGCGGGGATCTCGTCACGCTCACGACGCTGCCGATCGACAACTACGGGCCCGTCGAAGGTCGCCGCGCGCGGTCGGTCTATCGATGGAACCGCTCGCGGTTGGTGCGCGTCGGGAGGCGAACGCGATCGTGATGCCGAATCAGTGCTCGGTTTGGTCGCCGCGGCGCCCGAATTCCACCGTCTGATTGCGGCCGCCGGGAACGGTGAGGGTCACCGTCACCGAGCCGCGCAGTCCCTCGACGATGCCGCGGATGCCACCCTCGTCACTGAACACGCCGTCGAATTGCTCCGGCCCGGTGAGTTCAGTCCACGGGCCAGTCGCCGCGTCGCGCCGCTCGAGCCGATGCAGCGACGGGGCCGGATTTCCGCGGTGCGCGGTGATGCGCAGCCCGCGAACCGTTCCACCGGTGCCGAACCGAGCTTCGGACACGACCCATTCCGCATTGCACGTCGATCCGCAACGACGCTCGCCGAGCCACGCCGCCACGGGTTCGGGCGGATTCATGTGCGACGTGCGTGAGCGCGCACCTTCGTCCAACGAAGCTTCCGCGTAGCGGCAGAGCGTCGGCGTCGCGTTGCTCACGAACGCGAGGGCGTCGTGGTCCGTGTCGCCTGCGCACTCCCCGAGGAGTTCCTGCGATACTCGGTAGTACGGCCCGCTGGAGGTCTGCTCCTCCGAGACCACGAATCGACCGAGGCGCCGTGCGCACGGTGCGGCGCCCGCGGCGGCGAAGGTCCAAACGGTCCCGCGTTCGGGCGAAGCACCCAGTGCACGAGCGGTGGCCTCGTCGATGACGCGCGCCTCGTTGTCGGGGCGGAGGGATGCACGGTCGGCCGGGATCGCGTCGATCGCCGTCCACATCACGACGGTCGCGTTGCGGTCGCTCCCCGCGATGCGAGTGTGGCTCACGACCCGCAGTGACGTGTCCATCGGGCAACCACTGGGCGGCGCGGCGGGTTCGTTCGACGCCGTTGTGGTGCTCGAGTCCGGGGTCGGCGAAGACGTTTCGTGGGTAGTGCCGCCGGATGAAGGTGTCGTGCTGCTCGTCGCAGTCGTGGCGCTGTCCGACGCGCTACCGCCGCATGCCGCGACGCCGAAGATGATGGAGACGACTGAAACGGATCGGAGGGAAATCATCGTTCTGTGACCTCGGCGCGCAGCTTGCGATTCGCATGCCCGAGCACGCGGCGATGCGCAGCGCGCGTGAATTCTCAGCAAACCGCATCGTTGTCAACGCGCCGGGCGCGGAGCATTCCGCCTCAGTTCACTGGCACCGCATCGCACCGCACCTTCACCGGCCGTCCCTGCCGCACAGGATTCACGTCGGCACCGCTCGCGTAGTGATTGCCACTCGCGTCGTCGGTGCCGCCCGTCGTCGGGTAGGTGCGTCCGTTGAGCGTGATGTTCGAGTCGATGCGCAGCGGATAGAAGCGAACGACCCCGCCGTAGTCGGTCTGGTTGTCGTCCATCCACGTGTTGTTCACGCACTCGACCGGATACGCCGAATGCCCGCCGCCGAGGCTTGCCGCGCGCGCCGAATAGAACTTGATCCCGTTGTCGCCACCCCAGATGAAGTTCTGGTTCACGTGGATGTCGCTCACCATGAAGAACGCGGTGTGTTGCGTGAGCACGATCTGCGAACTCTGCGGCGTGGCCGGCGTCTCGAGCCCGCCCTCGGACCAGCGATACGCGTGGAATGCGTTGCCGATGATCCACAGCCCGCGGCCGCTGTGCTGCTGCACGCAGTCGTTGTGCGTGCCGCTGCCGTCGGTGTGATTCGGGTCGTCCGAGTACCAGGACATCTCGCGCACGAGATTGCCGAGGATGTGCACGTCGACCGACTCGGCGTGCTGGTTGTAGACGCCGAAGCCATCGACGCAATGTTCGACGAGGCAGCGTTCCGCGGTGAAGTCGTGACCGATGAGGCCGTTGGTCCACACGGACGGATCGCGCGGCGAGAACGTGCAGCGGAAGAATCGCGCGTTGCTGACCGCGGCGGAGCGGACGTCGACCATCGCAGTGTTGCTCGTCGGTGCCGTTGCGCCACCGCGGAACATGCAGTTCTCGAACGTCACGTTCGGCGCGGCGAGCGTGATGATGCTGTTGAAGTCGAGATTGCGAAACGTCTGGTTGCCGACGGTGATCGTCGTGGGGCCCGTGTAGTCGGTGCGAGGGACGCCGGGGAGGACGCCGGTGTTGGTGTCATCGGGGACGGTGGTGCCGAGGACGAAGCCGTCGCCGCCATCGTCGGGAACGGATGGATCGGGCACGTCGGCGGCGTCGCGGATCGATGATGCGTCGTCGAGCGATGTGTCGCTCGGCGCGTCCATCGAGGGAGCGATGTCGGTGGCATCGGACGCGGTCGCGTCGAGGCGGGGCGCATCCGTGGTGAGCGTGTCGCGACCGACATCGCCGACGCTCGCATCGGCGTGGGATTCAGGACCAGCGCAGTGCGCGAGCGATACGACGACGAAGGGGAGGGCGACGAGAACCTTGCGCATCCGAGTGCTCCGATCGCGCGGACGGTATCAGAGCGCCCCCGCCGTCACGGCGCGCCCGCGGCTATCCAGCGAGGAAGCGCTTCAGCTCGGCGCGCTCGGCCGGCGTGAGCAATGGATCGAGATAAGCCGCCCCCAGCGCGGCATCGTCGAACACGCGACGCGCGGGGTTGTTCGCCTCGCGCACCATCCGTTCGATCTGCATTCCGAAGCCGCCGACGCGTTGCGAGACGATCAACGCCGACCGCTCGACCTTCGGGTTGTCGCGCGCGAACATCGACTGGAACAGCTCGGCGTGCTCCGGTGGAAGAAGGCTCATCGCGCGCAGGTCGCCGCAGAGCAGCACGCGGCCGCTGTTCGCGAGGACGAACATGCGAAGCCGGCTGACGATGTCGGAGACGTCGGTGGTCGTGAGCGGCGTGGACATCCGCAACATGATCAGCCGGCCCGCGGGACTCTCGGCGTGGTACATCGATTCCTCTCGGCTGACGTCAGCCGGCCGCGCGCTCACTCGTCGCAGTGGCCGAACCGGCGCCGACCAGCGCATCGCAGCGCTTCTCGAGGTCCGCGATCGGGCCGGCATCGCGGAACTTCCCGTCGCGCTCCTTGCGAGCCTCGAAGTACTTCGCGGTCGCGTCTTGCAACTCCGGCGCGGCGGCGACCCACAGCGGCGTGTCGGCGCCCTTCTCGGCCGTCACGGCGAAAAGCTTCGCCGACAGGTTGATCATCATCGCGGTGAACCCGCTCGCGTTCTGGTTGAAGTCGGTCTTCACGAATCCGGGCGCTGCGGCATTCACCGTCACCCCGTCGTTCTTCACGCGCTCGGCCAGCCCCCACGACAGCATGCGCAGTGCTTGCTTCGATTGTGCGTAGGCCTTGAATCCGTCGAACTTCCGCTTGGAGAAAAGCAGGTCGTCCGCGTCGTAGTTGCCCGCGATCGACGACACGACGTTCACGACTCGCGAATGGCCCGCGGCGCGCAATCCGTCGAGCAGCAGTGACGTCAACAGATGTGGACCGAGCACATTGGTCGCGAAGGTCAGTTCGTGCCCTTGCGGACTCTCGCGTCGATCGCTGAACCACGCGCCGGCGTTGTTCACGAGCACGTCGAGTTTCGGATGCGCGGCCGCGAACGCGGGTGCGAATGCGCGGATCGAGTCGAGGTCCGCGACATCGAGTTTCATTACCGAGATTTTCGAATTGCCGGTCGACGCTGCAATCTCCGCCCGCGCCGCTTCGCCCTTGTCGACATTGCGCGCGCCGATCACCACCGTCGCGCCCATGCGGGCAAGCCCGCGCGCGATCTCCTTGCCGATGCCCCCCGTCGCGCCCGTGACCAATGCCGTCTTGAAACCGAGATCTGCAGGTACCCCCATGTGAACGACTCCTTTCGCGCGATTGTCACCCGCGACGGGCGATTGCGTCGCGTGATTCCGTCGACGCGTGGGGAGGCCATGTCGTCTGGGTTATGCGGTTGATTCGATTGTTTGATTCGCGCTGCTGGCTGACCGTCAGGCTCAGTAGATCGGACGCCCGCGCGCGCGTTCGAACGCGATCCACTCGACTGGCTTCACCGATTCGACGTACGCGCGATGGTCGCGGCGCCGCCACGAGCGCGAGGCGCTGACCGTCGAACCGTCCGCGCGGACTTCGTGAAACCAGAGTGCGGGGAGATAGATCGCCTCGCCGGGACCGAGCGTGAAGTCCATCCGTGGTGCCTCTGCGAATCGCGCAAAGCGAGGATCGTCGCGTGCGTCGATGTCGTCGATCGCCGAGCGCGCGGGGTCGTCGTCGCGGAGATACATCGCGTCGATCGCGGACGGCGGGAAGAGCGCGAGGCGTTTCACGCCCTCGAGTTGAAGAAGGACGGTCTCGAGGTTGTCGCAGTGGAGCGGGTAGACGTAGTTGCGCGGACCCGCTCGTAGAACGGTGTCGTGCACGAACCAGTCGCGCGCAGCGGAATCGAGGTCATCGAACGGACGCGAGGGAAAAGGCAGCGACGCGAGATGTGCGGCAAGCGAGCCGACGCGCGCGTGCGAGTGCGGGAGACGCAGATACGGTGCTTCGCGCGCGATCGGTTCGGGGCGTTCGATGCGATCGAGAAACCCTTCGAGCGACAGCGT
>CBIHQZ010000333.1:0-6966 GCA_966212315.1 uncultured Myxococcales bacterium | reverse complement strand
CTGGCATCACGTCGCCGTCCGCGCGATTCCTACCAGTGCACCCGGCAAGCGGCCGAGCATCGACTCGCTCTTTCTCGCCGAATCGATCGCGAGCGCGTTCGATCTGTACCTCGTCGGCCGGCTCATCGGGCATGCGCCGAAGTCCGAGTTCCTCCAGACGCAGGTGCCCGCGATCGCGGACGTCGCCGAAGCCGCGGGAGTCGACGAAGAGGCCTTCGAGTCCCTGCTCGGCGAACTCGCGGAAGAGCCCGAGCGCGCGTTCGAAGACTTGCGATCGCTCTTGTTCGATGCGGCGAGCGGCCTGGTCACGTGTCGCGGCATCGACAGCGCGCGCGAGTTTCTCGGTTCGCTGCAAGCACGCCGTTTCGCACCGCTGCTCCATCACTACGCGTTGTCGAACTGGGTGCTCTACGGGCTCGCGCACGGAGATCCCGGCCCTGATCCCGCGATTCGCGCGGTCGACAAGGCACTGCGCGCTGCGCCCGTCGCGCTCGACTGGCTGGAGACGAACTGGCTGCGTTGATCACGCGGCTCGGTTCGCCGCCATCTGCGGTACCCTCCGCGCGTGCTCGGAGTCGCCCTCGTTGCGCAGCTCGCGTCATCGTCGCCGCCGCCTTCGAGCGTCTCTTCCCTTCCTCCCGCGCCGCGTGCGTTCGAAATCACCTCGCAGTTGTCGCCATCCGGCGGCTTCCGCTGCGACGCGCGCGGATGCATCGCGCCTGTCTTCGCGCTCGCGCTTCGCGTCGACGTGCTCTATCGCCCCGGGCCGCGTGCGTTCGGCATCGGCCCGTTTCTCTCGACGCGCAGTGACAACTTTCGCGACATCGCCAGCGCACTCGGTGCGTCGCTGCTGATTCCGATCTCGCCCACGTTCCCGCTCGTCGTGTCACTCGGTGCGACGGGACGCGTCGATGCCGACGGTCTTGCGGGCGGCGTTCTGGAGCGCGTCGAGTGGGGACCGCGCTCGTACAACTACCACACGGCGTATGCGTTCTCGGGCGGTCTGTTCGCCGAGTCGCGGCAATGGATCGTGGGCGCGAACGCAGGCTACGACGTGGTGCTCGGAATCGACGCCGACCTCGAGCTTCTCGCCATCCCGTGGATCGCCCTCTACACGTGGATCGCGCGCACCGATCGACGCCACTGAGCGAGGCAACGAAGGTCGGCTGCCCGCTCAGCCGTAGCGTGCGCCCAGCGATTCCGGCATTCTCCCGCGCGATGATCCACCTCCGGTCCAAGCGTTCGACGCTCGTCGCAGCAGGCCTTCTCTCGTTCCTCGCCTCATGCGGCGGCTCACAAGGCACGCGCACAACCACCAACGAGCACGTGCTCACGCAGGCCACTGCGACGCCTGCGCCCGCGATCGACCAGTCCGAAGTCGCGGCGCCCGAAGATCTGCTCGCGGTCGTTCGGGTTGCGTCGGTGAATCAGCTGATCGAGCGTGTCGGCGCGGTCACCGGGATGGGCGAGATCGTCAGCGCGCAGGTCGATGAAGCATTCGCGAACTGGCACAACCCGCTCGCCAGCATCGCGGACCGCAACGGCTCGGTGGAACTCGTGATCACGACGCGCGGTCGCAACAACAGCGACGCAGCGTTCGCATTCGGCGGGCCGTCGATGGACGAAGTCGAGCGCGCGCTCGCGAACACGCACCGTCTCGTTCCGCTCGCGAATGGTGTGCGTCGCATCGAAGCGACGACCGACGATCACCCGCACGACACCGAGCACTGCCTCGTGTCGCCGGCCCTTCGCGCATCGACGACGCGCATCGTGTGCAGCGATCACGCGAACGTCGCCGAACGCGTGCTTCCGTACATCGTGCGTACGCTCGGTCGTCACGAAGCCACGCCGAACGCGATCACCCTCGATGTGCCGATGGAAGCCGCGCGCCGGAACTTTCTCGCCGAGGCGATCGCCAACATCGACCACCATCGCGCCGAACTCGACCAGAACCTCGGGCAGAACGCGCATCTCGACCCCGCGATGCGCGACGCCATCCTGCCGCTCGCGCACGACGCGTTCGATGCGCTGCGCGGGTTGCTCAACGATCCGACGCTGTTCGGTGCATCGCTCACGTTCGACGCCGATCGCATCACGCTCCACACCGCGCTCGACATGCGTGATCCGCAGAGCCGTCTCTTGCAGGCAGGGCTCGCGATGATGCGACCGGCCGGCCCGCTCCCGCCCGACATGCTCTCGCATCTTCTTCCCGGCGGTTATGCGTACTTCGGCGGCACCGCCGACCAGAGCGCGTTCCAGCCGACGATGCGTCAGCTCGTCACGCTCGGCGAACTGCTCATCCAGCACGCGGAACATCTCGATGCGCAGGACCGCGCCGCGCTGCGTGCGGCCCTCGATGCCATCCCCACGCTCGGACCGATCGCCGAGGCGTTCGCGATGGGCGCCGACGAAGCCGGGCACATCTGGATGACGGGTACGCTGCGCGCGCAGTCGGTGCAGCCCGCGCAGACGATCGCCTCGAGCCGCACCGTGATGGCGGTGTTGCGACGGCCGCACATCCAGGCCGAGATCCGCACGCTCCTCGGCGCTACGCACACGCATCTTCCCGACCTCGGTGATCTGCGCGAGCTTCCGACCACTGGTCTCCCCGCCGGCTCGTTGCTGATCCAGCTCCCGCCCTACAGCGCGCTTCGCACTGCAATGCAGCAAGCGGCGAGCAGCGCGTCGTCGTCGTCGCCGCCTCCTTCGGGCACGCGCGGACGTCCGGAAGCGCGGCCCGCTCGTCCGGCAACGGCCCGTGCTCCGCGGGGACGTCGAGCGCCGGCGGAACCCGCACTTCAGTTGCTGCTCGTTCCCGATGGCCAGGACGTCGTGATGATCATGGGGACCGACGCGCGCGCGATCCGTCAGCGTTACATCGCGAACACCACGCCCGGCGTCGACCCGCAGTATCTCAACGCGCCGAACTCGGCGTTCGTCATGGCGATGGTGCTCAACGGTCTGCCGAACGTGCTTCGTGCATCGTCGGAACGCGAGTCGCGCCAGCTCGGTGAAGCGCTGCAGTCGGTGTCGGACCACGGCGCCACGCCGATCCTGTTCCGCATGGGTGTCACGAGCGCGAACCAGCAGACGACGCTCGCGTTCGACACCGTGATCGCGGCGGTCACGGTGCGCAACATGGTGCAGATGGTCACGCGAACGATGAGTCAGTCGGGTGGCGCGCACACCGGTGCACCGCCGGCCGGTCCTCTCACGCCGTGAATTCCCGGGCCCGCCTCGGGTCCGTTCGATCGCAGGAGTCAGACATCGTGTTGGTCATGAAGTTCGGGGGAACGTCGGTGGGAGATCCGGCGCGAATCGCGAACGTGTGCGACGTCGTGTCGTCGTCGCTCGCGCGCAAGCCGGTCATCGTCGTGAGTGCCGCGTCGAAGGTCACCGACATGCTCTTGAAGAGCGTGTCGGCCGCGGCGAAAGGCCACGTCGACATTCATCCGCTCGCCGAGCGCGTGCACACGCTCCTCGCGGCGTTCGGCCTCGATCCCGATCTCGTCGAAGAAGAGCTGCGCACGCTTCAGGAAACGTTGTTCGCGATCGGTCAGCACGGGCGCGCGACCGCCGCGGAGACCGATCTGGTCGCATCGTTCGGCGAACGCATCAGCGCTCGCGCCATCGCGGCGACGATGACGAAGCGCGGACTCCCCGCCGAGGCATTCGACGCGTTCGACATCGGGATGATCACCGATGACAACTTCGGCGGCGCCGAACCGCTCCCCGAGAGCGAGAAGCTTCTCCACGATGCGATCACCGGCATCACCGATCGCATCCCCGTGATCACCGGCTTCATCGGCAAGACGCGTGACGGTCGCGTGACCACCCTCGGACGCGGCGGCAGCGATTACACCGCGGCCATCGTCGGCGCGGCGATCGGCGCCGAAGAGATCCAGATCTGGACCGACGTCGACGGCGTGATGTCGTCCGATCCGCGGGTCGTCCCCGATGCGCACACGATCCCGTTGCTCTCGTTCACCGAAGCGGCAGAACTCGCTTATTTCGGCGCGAAAGTGCTGCATCCGAAGACCATCCTCCCCGCTGTGCGGCGCTCGATCCCGGTGCGCGTGCTCAACACCTTCAAGCCGGCGAGCCCCGGCACGGTCATCACCGCCGAGGGCGCCGGAAAAGACACCGCGCATCCGGCCAAGGCGATCGCGGCGAAGAAGGGCATCTCGGTCGTGCAGCTCGTGTCGTCGCGCATGCTCCTCGCGCACGGCTTTCTCGCCCGCATCTTCGACGTGTTCGCGCGCTACAAAGTCGTCGTCGATCTCGTCGCCACCAGCGAGGTGTCGGTATCGCTCACCGTCGATCGCGACGAAGGGCTCAACGCCGCGCTCGACGAACTGCGAAACATTGCCGACGTGCAGGTGATCCCCGATCGCGCGCTCGTCGCGGTGGTGGGACGCGGCATCGGCGACGCCCTCGGAATCGCGGGGCGCGTGTTCGGCATCCTCGCCGACGCGAAGGTGAACATCGAACTGATCTCGGCAGGCTCGGGCCGCGCGAACATGAGCATGGTCGTCGCCGGCAGCGATTGCGACGCGGCCGTTCGGGCATTTCACGCGCGTCTCTTCGGCGACGCTGCGCGCACGAACGAATCGTGAGGAAAGCGAACACGGCAACGCGCCTCGACGGCGAGTGGATCGCGCGCCTCGACCCCGCCGTGCTCGACCGCGTCATCGAAGCGGCCGGCGGCACGCCCGTGTACGTGTACAGCGCCCCGGTGTTGCGAGCGCGGGTGCGCGAACTCGTCGAAGCGTTCCCGCGCGCGTCGATCCGCTACGCGATGAAGGCCAACGCGAACCCCGCGGTGCTCGATCTCCTGCGCCGTGAAGGAATCGGCGTCGACACGGTCTCGCCCTACGAGATCCGCCTCGCGCGCGAAGTCGGCTTTCGCCGCCGCGACATCGCCTACTCGGGCAACAACCCATCGAACGACGAACTGCGCGCCATCCATCGCCGCGGCATCCATCCGAGCCTCGACGCGCTCTCCGCGCTCGATCGCTTCGGTCGCATCGCACCCGGCGCGAAGGTCTCGCTGCGACTCAATCTCGACATCGGCGCCGGCCACCACCCACACGTCATCACCGCCGGCCCCGACAGCAAGTTCGGACTCGCCGCCGACGATCTTCCCGAAGCGCGACGCATCTGCGCGACCCACGGTCTGCGCATCGCAGGGCTGCATCAACACATCGGCAGCGGGCTCTTCGATTCGGAGCCGTATCTCACCGCCGCCGATCGGCTCTTCGACCTCGCCGCGACCTTCGATTCACTCGAGCGCGTCGACATCGGCGGTGGATTCGGCGTTCCGTATCGGCCCGAAGAGAAGCTTGTCGATCTGCGCGCGTGGGGCAAAGCCATCGGCGAACGTTTCGCGCGTCTCGAGAAGCGAGCGCGTCGTTCGCTGGAGCTTCTGATCGAACCCGGTCGATACATCGTCGCCGAGGCCGGTGCGCTCGTCGCGACCGTTACCACCGTGAAACACACGCGCGATCGTGTGTTCGTCGGCGTCGACAGCGGCATGCACCATCTCGTGCGGCCGGCGATGTACGGCAGCCATCATCCGGTTCATCTGCTCGCCACCGAACGTCCCGACTCGGTGCGCGACGCGACCCGCTGCTTCTTCGTCGGACCGATCTGCGAATCGGGTGACGTGCTCGCCGAAGAGCGCACGATGGTTCCGCCGCGCGAGGGCGATCGGATCGCGATCGGTGTCGCGGGCGCTTACGGCTTCGCGATGGCCTCGCAGTACAACCTGCGCGCGAGGCCTTCGGAAGTGCTGATCGACGGCGACGAGGTACGACTCGTTCGCAAGCGCGAGCGTTACCGCGACGTCGTCCGCAAACGCGATCTCTGACCTACGAGTCGCCCATTCCCAGGACGCGCCAGGCGGCATCCGCGACGTGCATCTCGAGCGCCGCGAGGGGGTCGCCCGCTCGCGCGATCATTTCCGGGCCGACCACCCACTGCATCTCGGCATCCGCCTGCACGGCGTAACGCGCGATGAGATAGAGGATCGACTGGAGCGGAAGGCGCATCGTCTCGGCCGGTCGCGAGAGAAGCTGACCGAATCGCTCCGACGTCACATCCAGGAACCGTCGCAGCACCGGCTCGCCTTCGCCGACGTGTCCGCGGGCGATGGTGATTCGAAGGAGAAGACGGATGAGCTCGCGGCGTTCCCGCGCGAAACGGAACCCCGTCACGACCGCTTCGTGGAGCATCTCCCGCCCCGTCGTGGCGCGTGCGACCACGTCCTCGAGGCGCGTCTGAAGCTCGGTCATTTCCTCGAAGACCGAGGCGATGCACGAACCGAGAAGCTTCTCTTTGCTGAAGTAATAGTGGTGAACCATCGCGAGGCTGACCCCGGAGGCTCGTGCGATGTCGCGGATCGAGGTCTCGCCTACCCCGTGTTCCGAAAAGAGTCGCACAGCCTGCTCGAGAATCCGTCGCCGCGTGGCTTCTGCATTGGCGTGGACAGGGCGAGACATAGAGACACACGCTATCCCAACGCGTACGGCACCGCCAACCTTGAGTGCACTGTTTCTAGATTTGGCGCGATTTGAGGTTACGAGCGCAAGCCCGGGCGTGGTGAATCGAAAGCTGGCGAACGCTTGTGAATGCTCTCACGGGGTGTTACACCACGCGCCCTTCGATCGACCCCTCGATCGGGGCATCCCTGTTTTCAGGGGTGAATTCACACCGCATCTCTCCCTCGCGCCGCTGCACAGCACGGCCGGGTGGACGAGCCGACGGGGGTGCCTGCGAGACAGCTCGTGGGTCCGACGGTTCGGGATGCGGGAGGCACACAACCCGGAGTTCGACCAATGACGATGAACGAAATGATGCCCGAAGCGGGCGAGCCGCCCCTTCCTGTCCGCGCACTGCTCGAAGCAGGCGTTCACTTCGGCCACCAGACCAAGCGCTGGAACCCGAAGATGCGCCAGTACATCTACG
>CBIHQZ010000332.1:0-6997 GCA_966212315.1 uncultured Myxococcales bacterium | reverse complement strand
GGGTGAACCCGCGGCAACGACTCCAAAGCTTCGCCTACGCGAAGCTCGCGGTGACTGCGAGTTGCCTTCGATCTCTTCGGAAGAGACCACCGGTGTGTTCGATGCGACATCGCGAGCCTCACGAAGGTGAGGTTTCGGAGGCGTTGCCGTGGCTTCAGCCGCCGGGCCCAACGCAGCGCGAGGACACATTCGTGACCAATGCTCAGCGCTGCCGCGCGCCCCTCTCCCTCCGACGCCACCGCGATTCACGCGTGACGCAGGCGTCGTCGAAAGAGGGGCTCGAAGAATGCTGGGTGATCGCTGATCTGGTTGTCGTGGTGCGTGCGGCGGGTCGGAAAGGTAGCGGGCGCCCGAGGTGACGCGGAGGAGGGAGCGCGGTGCGCGTCTGCATCCCGCTCCCAGCACTCCCAGCAGATCCCACTACGTCCCCCTCGTTCCAGCCCCTCTCTCGACGACGCCTCGGTCACGCGCGCCACGCGCGGGCGTCGGAGGGAGAGGGGCGGGCGGCAGCCGGGGTGAGGTCTAGTGAATGTTCACGCTGCCGCCGACCTGGAAGCCGCCCTGCACGTTCACACGCGGCGGTCCCGGCGGGGCGATCACGACCGGCGGCGGAGGCGCGACGACCGGACGCGGGGGAGCATTGAGGGTCGCACCCGCCCGAGCGCCGACCACCACGCCACCACTCGGCGGCGCGACGATCACACCGCCACGCGGCGGAGCGACCATCACGGCACCACTCGGCGGCGCAACGATGACGCCCGCACGCGGCGGGGCCACGACCACACCACCACTCGGCGGCTGGACGACTACGCCACCGGCCATTCCGCCGACGACGACTCCGCCCCGCGGCGGCGCGACCATCACGGCACCATTCGGCGGCGCAACCACCACGCCACCATTCACTCGCACGCTCGGCGGCGCGACGACCACGCCACCGACCGGCTGCGGCACCGGCGGCGGAAGCACCCGCGCGCCGACGTTCACGTTCGCGACCACTGCAGGCACCGCGACGCCGCCGTTCCCCTGCACGTTCACGCTACCGACAGGCGCGCCCGGGGCGACCGGGACCGCCACGCCGAGTCCGGGTCGAACCGCGACCGAGCCGCTGCCACCGACCGCGATGGCCGGCGGAAGCACGGCGACGACGGGTGCCGCGGGGACCTGCGCCTTCGAGTAGACGTGCCCGCCCACCGACAGGTCGACGTTGAACGACACGCTCGGTGCAGTGGCGATGACGGTCGGTTCGACGTGCGCCATCCAGTGATCGCCCTGACGAACCGGCACGAGGACGGCGGTGCCGAGCCCCGCGCTGGGCGCTGCCGGCGCCGCGACGGCGACCGTTCCGACCGCCCCGCCTGCCGCGTTCACGGCGGGGGGTGCGCCGATGGCCACCGAGCCGCCCGCGTTCACGGTTCCACCCGCGGCAACGGTGCCGCCGGCGGTGGCGATCGCGCCCGTGTCGATGGTCACATGCGGGAGTTCGATGCTGGCGTCCGGCACCGGATTTCCCTGCAGATCCATCACGAAGAACGCGACGTCACCCGTGCGCGACGGCACGATCTCGACCGCGTACTGCCCGATGATTTCGACCGACCCGCCATAGCGAGCGGCCGGGGGGTGCGCGACAGCCGCGACGTTCACCTGCGACGACACCGTCTGTGCCGGTGCGGTGGCGTTGCCGTTCGCGGCGATCGACACGTCGACCGTCTTCATCCCGGGCTCGACGCCCCAGACATAGCCCACGTAAGCCGACGACTGCGCATCCCACGCGACGACGACCGGTCGCGAGGTGCCGTCGGTATTGCGAACCGTGACGCGCACGTTCGCGTCGGCGACCGCGCCCTGCGGGCCGCGGACATACGCCATCAAGCGCCCATCGGGCTGCGTGACGACTTCGGTGATCATCCCGCCACTGGTCGCGACCGATCCGCCGTGCTCGGCCACCATCGCGGGTGCCGCTGCATTGCTGTTGGCGTTGTTCTCGGTCGGCGTGGCGGTCGATGCCGCGTTCGCCGGAGCGTTGGCGTCGTTGCCCTTCTTGCAGGCGGCAGCGGTCGCGAGCGTGGCGGCGATCAGAATCAGAGTACGGCTTTGCATCGAATCCTCCGTTTCGGTCCCGTGTGTGACGGCACCGGAAGCGCGCATCTTCACTCCGTCCTGCGAGCGAGGGGAAGTGCGCCAGATTTCCCCGGCCATGGGTGGCCGGAGGGGCGAGGGTTATGACCCGGGTTGATTCGGCGCGCACCCAAAGCATTTGGTTTTCGGCGATGGGAGCAGTCGACCCGGAGGAAGGGGATGCCGCGATCGGCGAATATCCCGGGGAAATCGCTGATGAAGACTCGACGGCGCGGATTCGTGCCGGTTGAACCGCGAATAAGAAGGGTCGAGGTAGGCGATCGTACCGGTTGAATCGCGGATACAGCGAGTCATGGTAGGTGATTGCCTCGGTTGAACCGTGAATAGAGCGAGTCGAGGTGGCGATCACGCCGGTTTGACCGCGAATAGTATGAGCATCGATCGGCGACTACATCGGTCGAACCGCGAATAAGCGAAGTCGAGATATGCCAACGTTACGGTCGAGCCGCTGTTAGTAGACGGCGATGCATGCGATGGAAGCGGTCGGACCGTTGCCGGAGCAGTTCCGCCCAGCGAACGAAGTGGTCGAATTGCCACTAAGTGTGTACTGCGCGGCGAATACAACGGTCGCGTCGCTCGATGGCGTGGTTGCACCACCGCATTGCGCTGTAACATCGCGCAATGTCGAAGCCCGGGATGACGGTACGTGAGGTTTGCGAGCGAACGGGCATGCAGCCGATCACGCTGCGCGCGTGGGTACGCCGATCGATCCTCCCGCCGGCCACCGGACGTGCGCGGGGAACCCGGTACAGCGAGGAACACGTCGTGCGCATACGCGCGGTCCAAGCACTGCGCGGGCGAGGGCTAGGACTCGCCCAGGCCGGTACTCGCGTGCGGTCGATGACCGTAGAAGAACTCGCCGCGTTCGCGTCGCATCCTCCGTCTGTCGCTGCGGCGCCCGCCCCGTCGCCAGTCGGATCGCCGACGCCCGCGGCGCAGACACCGGAAGCGCCGGTCGCGTACGAGTTCCGCGCGGTCGAGTGGATCAAGGTGATGCCCGGGCTGACGTTGATGGTCGATCCGAATGGCGGCGAGATCTTGCGGCGCATCGCGCAAGAGATCGTCACGCGCTACGGGCTGCGCGCGGGTGCGTCGTCACCGGCGTGACGTGACCTCACCCCGGCTGCCGCCGCCCCTCTCCTCCGACGCCCACGGTGGCGCGCGAACGTAGGCGTCGTCGAAAGAGGGGCTGGAATCATGGTGGCGTGATCCGTGTGCAGGGAACGAGATGCGACATCCGCTCGTGGCGCGTTGGTGGCGTGATCCCGTGCGCAGGGAACGAGATGCAACCTCCGCTCGTCACGCGATGCCCGGCGCCACTCACGTTGCCAGCCCGCCGCGCACCCCACGCAAGCTGCTCACTGCACACGCACCATCCTTCGAGCCCCTCTTTCGACGACGCCTCCCGTGCCGCATGCCAAGGCGGGCGTCGGAGGGAGAGGGGCAGGCGGCAGCCGGGGTGAGGTCCTACGGCGTCCCGCTGCAATCGGCCGACGGATTCGCGGTCTGGAACGGCGGCACCGCGGCCCAGTCCTGCGTGATCCATCGACGGCAGTGCCGGGCGTTGTCCCACGGTGCCGGATACGACTTCGCGACCGTCGCGTGCTGGCATCCCCACTGCCCGTGATACGCGGCCCAGGGCAAGCGCGGGAGCGTGTCTTCGCCGACGTTGCGCAGATGAACGCCGTTCGTCACGCGTCGCAGTCCCGTCGCGGTCCATCCCGGCACGTAGCCGCCGAGCCACGGCACGAACTTCACGCCGTCGCCGTTGTGCGTGTCGCGAACGATCAGCCGTTCGACACATCCCGCGCCGAGGATCTTCGTGTTGCCCGGATAGCCGTACATCGCGTGTCCGTTCGCCGCGAGGTACGCGACGATGTGATGGCGTCGTCCGTCGTAGTCGAAGAAGCGCACCCCTTCGGCGCGCTGCGCGTCGGTGGCGTCGCAGATGTTCCCGAACGAGGTCTCCGCGCTCGGGTCGATCTCGGGCACCGCGTCGGTGCCGGTGAGCGGGAGCAAGCGCCGGTCGTCGCTGCTCGGATGTCGATCGAAGTACGCGGCGACGATGCGTCCGGTGTCGAGGTCGACCATCGCGCCGCCGCCCTCCATGTCGCCCTCGTGGGTGTCGAGTCCGGAGTGGGTGTTGAACGCGAAGTAGAGCAGCGAGGCGACGAACACGTAGCGCCCGCCCGGGTCGTTGCCGGTCGGATGAACCACCTGCACCACGTCGACACCGTTGGCGAGCGCGATGGACGTGGCCATCGAAGCGACCTGCGATTCAGGGGTGTACTGCCCGCCGACCTGATCGAGGCAGAGCCAGAAGTTCGTGCCGTTGCCCGCGGCCGGATCGGCGGCGTGTCGTCGCGTGCCGTCGATGGTGATGGACGCGGTGCCGAGGGTGGCAAGCGTCGGCGACGTGAGGACCGAGCGGACGGTGCTGTCGTCGTTGTCGACGCGCCAGATCAGATGCGAGTTGCCGACGTAGTGCTCGATGTTGTCGGGCCACCACGATTCGGGATCGCCGCTCGTGTGCGAGCCGTCGCCGTGATTGAACGCGAAGGCGATCGCGTAGCTGCGACCGAGTGCGTCTTCGAAGTCGTCGGCGAGGCCGTCGCGGTCGCGGTCGCAGAAGGACTGATCGTGAGCGAGCGTCTGCTGCGCACGTTGCAGGCAGGTGCGCGGCCCGGTGCCTGCGTCGATGCACGTCGAGATCGCGTCGACCTGCACGCCCTCGGCGCATGCGATCGGCCCGTCGGAGACGGCGTCGGCGGAGGCGGTGTCGTCGCCCCATGAGATGTCCGCGCGGTCGACGTCGCGGAATGTGTCGAGGGCCGCGTCGGTGACGTCGGTGCGCGATGCGTCGCCGCCGGTGGAGGGCATCGCGCCGCAACCGGTGGCGAGGACGAGCAGAGGGGCGCCGGGGAGCCACGAAAGAATGCGCATCGCGAAGGGGCGATCGTAACAGGCGCCGCGGCGCGCGAATCAAACCAACGCGACAACTCGTTCGCGAATGCCCGCGGGGATCGCGGCGAGCGCGGTGAGAATGTCGTCGCGCCGATATCGCGTGCTGAAGTGCTTGAGAACGATGTGCCGGCTCGCGAACGTGTCGGGGGCGCGTCGCATGAGGTCGACGAGATCGTCGAGGTGCGTGTGACCCCACTTGTCGGCCAGTTCGCTGCGGGTCGGCGGGAGATGCGTGACCTCGAGAAAGAGCACTTCGCTCGCGCCGACCTCGGGATGCGCCGTGAGCGTCTCGAGCGTGCTGTCGCCGATGTACGTGAACGCGGCGACCTGATGAACCGTGCTCACCGGTTCGCCACGGACCCGCGCGCGATGTCGTTCCTCGTCGGTGGCATCGCGATAGGCGGGCAGCACTTCGCGCCGCGCTTCGACCACGGTGTAGCCGCGCGAGGCGATGCGATGGTGCACGTCGAACGCGCGCACGGTGCGGTCGCGCGAGATCTCGATCTCGTCGCCGGGTGCGACGCCGACGAGCGTGGGAATGGGTTCGTGCTCGCCGCGTCCTTCCATCCGGCGGATCGCGTGGAACACGTCGCGAAGCGCGTCGATGCTCTCGGCCGGTGCGTAGAGGGTCGCCGGCGGCATGTTGGTCATCGCGCGCAATGCGTGATGACGAAACACGCCGAGCGAATGGTCCTGGTGCACGTGCGAGAGGAACACGCGATTCATCGCGGCGGCTTCGTGCGGGCAGTGGCCGAGGTCGAAGCAGGCGCGATAGCGCGGGACCATCACGTAGGAGGAGACGCCGGAGATGGAGAACGCGGTGAGGTCGAGGTCGCCGAGCGTGAGTGCGATCGGGGCGCCGGGGTTGAAGAGGCGGTGGAGGGGGGCGGAGGGCATGCAGTGGAGAGGTGACGATTGAATCGAGGCGAGTGCGATGCAATGAGTTCGGGTGCGATGCAACGCCTTGCCCGCCTTTTTCGAATCACGAGCCTGCGGTTCGGAACTGCCGCGGCTGTCCTCGCGTTGCTCGGCGCGCCAGGGTGCGCGAGTACGGCATTCGGCAACGAGGCGGGATGCGTGGCCGATTCATGCGCGGCCGATGTCCGCGACGCAGTGCCGGCGTGCGACGGAAGCAGCGACGACCCGACGCGCTGCGGGCCTGATTGCCGCGTGTGTCCCGCGCCCCCGAACGGCATCGCGACATGCGTTGCGGCGACGTGCGCGTTCGAGTGCAGTCGCGGCTACGTGAACCGCGCCGGCGCGTGTGTGCCGGTGACCGCGCGGCCCGTTCATCCGATGAGCAATGCGCGCGTGTCCGTGCGCAATCCGACGCTGCGATGGGCGGCGAGCGAAGCGGTCACGAGCGTACGCATTTCGATCTGTCGCGATCGCGCGTGTGCGATGCCCGAGATGACTTTCGACGCGACGGGCGACAGCGCACGCGTGCCGCGCGAATTGCCCGAAGAGACCTGGTTCTGGCACGTCACGCCACTCGTCGATGGGGTCGCGGGCGCGACGAGCGCGACGTGGACGTTTCACACGCCCGCCGTGAGTGGACCGATCGAGTGGGCGCGGTGCGATCGCCCCGATTACAACGGCGACGGCATCGATGACTTCAGCTTCATCCTCTGCGACGCCGTATCGCACGGGGCATCGGCGTTCGTGCTCGGGGATCGAAGCGAGAGGTTCTCGCTGCAGACGTTGAACGAGCGCACGGGCATCTCGGTCGGCGACGTGAATGCGGACGGATACACGGACTATCTCAATTTCGTCTCGGGCGTCTTCGCGGGGGGCGACGCGCTCGAAGGGACCCTGATCAGCGCGATGCTGACCTGGTATCCGGTCAACGCATTCGAGTACCAGTGCGGCATTGGCGACTTCGACCGCGACGGGTTCG
>CBIHQZ010000331.1:0-7020 GCA_966212315.1 uncultured Myxococcales bacterium | reverse complement strand
CCTTGAGCGTCTCGTAGAGGCCCACGTGGCGGAACGAACGCTCGTCGTCGATGTTCAGTTCGTCGAGGGTGAGACGGCGGAAGGATTTCACGCGCGAAGAGTACACGCACAGCGAGCCTCACCCGGCGACGCGCGCAATGGATCGCTGCCGTGGTTCGGCAAGCTCACCATGAGCGGGACTGAGCGTCGCTCCGCTCAGCACGAGCGCGAAGCTGTCCGTCACGCAGCGCGACGCCCGTCGTGACCACAGACGCTCACCGGATCGCCGCGAACGAAAAACCACAGGGATATCGACGCAAGGACCGCGGCACGAACCTTGAGAAAGCCCTCTGCGAAGTCGGCAAGGCGCCGACGCCCCCGAAGGAGCTTTCACCATGCGCACCGTCTCGACCTTCCTCTCGACCGCACTGCTCACCCTCACGATCGGCGCCTCCGCGTTCGCACAGACCGCAGCCCCCGCCGACGGCGCACCCGGTCGTCATCACCGGCACTTCGATCCGGCGCGCATCACGCAGCGCTTCGACGCGAACCAGAACGGCCGCCTCGAAGTCAGCGAGCTTCCGGCGCGGATGCAGGAGCGCTTCGGCAGCGCGGACACGAACCGCGATGGCGTGATCGCCCCCGAAGAGATGCAGGCGCAGTTCGCGGCTCGTCGCGCGGCGATGCAGGCTCAGATGGACACCGACCACGACGGCACGGTGTCGCCCGAGGAGCACCAGGCTGCGCGTGCGGCACGTGGCGCGGCGCGGTTCGCGCGACTCGACCAGAACGGCGACGGCGCGATCACCGCGGCGGAAGTCGGCGCAGAACGCTGGACGCACCTCGGTCGCGCGGATGCAAACGCGGACGGCCGCGTGACGCGAGAAGAGATGCAAGCGGCGCATCATGGTCGTCGCGGTGAAGGCGGCGCGTGCGAAGGACACCATGGCCCGCAGGCGGCGCGCTCGCACCGCGCGAATCGCGGGTAGTCCACGAAGTCGTTCGAATGCGTGCGTTGCCACCGCGATCCCTCGAAGGCGCGGTGGCAAACGCGCGTTTGCGCGCGTGAGATGAGAGAAGCGCGTCAGAGACGTTCGACGGTCTTCAACATCTCCGGAACGAAGTGCGCGCGAATGCGCAGCAACGACGGACCGTGCGTCGGACGCAGAACGTGGGACGCTTGACCCTGCGGCGGAACGATCGCGTCGTTCACGGTTTCGCCGGCGAAGCAGAAGGTCTGATCGCGGCTTCCCGAATCGGCCGCGCCGCTGTTGGCGCACTGCGCGTTGTCGGTGCGCTGTGCGAACGCGGGGGCGGCGGCGGCGAGAGTGCTGACGACGGTGAGAATCGTGATGGCGGTGCGCATGCGTGGGTCCTCCGACTTCGAGGAACACTGCGCGTGCTGCAGTCCTTGGATGGAATCGCCACGGATCGTGTGACACCCTCGAACGCATGGTCGCACCGGTCGCGTTTGCCGCCGTTCTCGCCCTGTCGTTCGCGCCGCATTCGAAGGGCGTGGGGCATTGGTGGGGGCAGAACGAATCGTCCGCGGCATCGGTCGCGCCGGCCAACGGGCAGCTCGAAGTGATCTGGCTCGAAGATCAAATGTGCTTCTGCACGCTGACGCATCGTCCGCCGGTGGTGCCCGATGGATACCGCACCCCGTTCGGCGCTGCGCGACGAGTGCACAGCGATTTTCGCGGGCGCACCGTGGATGCCGTCGAAGGGGCGGACCTGTAAAGCGGCCGTGATGATGTGGGGGTGAGTGGGCTCGCTTTCGCAGGGCGCATTGCGTCACGCGGAGGCGGGCATCGATCGGTTCGTGGCGTTGACACCACGGGCGCACGCATGCCAGTCCCGCACGCATGAAATCGCATGCTCTGCGTTCGCTCGGCATCGTCGCGCTCTCGGTGCAACTCAGCGCCGGGTGCTCTCTCTTCGGTGGCAATCGCAACACGACCAACGCGCACGCGAGCGCGCTCGGAAACGTGCACACGTACACCGACTCGGACGTGGTCACCGGCGTGACGACTACGCCCGATGCGATCTTCGTCGCAACGCTTCGCGGCGTGATCAAGTACCCCGCCGCGGGTGGCGAGCCGCGCCGCATGACGACCGAGCAAGGGCTCCCCGACAATCAGGTCTACGCGGTGTCGTCCGCGGGGGTGACCGAGGTGTGGGCCGCGACCGCGCACGGCGTCGCGCGCTGGATGGCGGATCACTGGGCGACCGTGGGCGAAGGGCAGCCCGATGTCGGCCGTCCCACCGCGATCCTCGCGATCGAAGGCGGACAGGCTTTGCTCGGCGGTGCGCAAGGGATCGCGCGCTTCGACGGTCAGCACTGGTCGATGCTGACGAACCAATACCAGGTGACGGCATTCGCGATGGACTCGGGGCGACCGATCGTCGCGACCGCGAACTCGGGCGTGCTCGCGATCCGCGGCGACTTCAGTGCGCTCGATGAATACGGACCGAACAGCGGCGTGCCGGAAACTCTCGTGCGAAGCCTGGTGCCCGCCGGCGCCGGCAAGTTCTGGGCGCTCGTGCAAGGCACCGAGGGGAGCAAGCTCGCGTACTGGAACGGGCATCAGTGGTTCGGTTACACGAGCGAGCACATTCGCGATCCGTGGCTCGCGCTCGTCAATCACAACGGTGCGCCCGCGCTCGTGATGCGAGGCGCGCTCTACGACATTCTCGAACGTCGCGGCGACGAACTGATCCCGACCGAAGTGAGTGCGAACACCGATGGCCAGCGTCGCGTGACGTTGCAACCGGAAGTCGTGGCACCGCCCCCGCCCCCGCCGCCGCCAGCGAGCCCCGAACCGTCATCGCCGCCGCCCGGTCGCGGACGCGGACGTGGACGCAGTGCAGCGCCCACGCACGCGCCGGCAGGACGCGGTCACCACGACGTCGTGCATGCCGCGATGGACGCGCAGACGGCGAGTGCAGCACCGACGCGCACGCGAACGACGGCGAGCGCGAGTCCTGCGCCGACCGCGGCGAGTGCTTCGAGTGCACCCAGCGCAGCGCCGGCCGCCGCGAGCAGTGCACCGGTCGCGAGCGCCCCTGCGATCTCGCGTCCGCCGCCCCGTCCGCCGGCGATCCGTCCGCGCAACATTCCCGCGTACGCAGGACCCGTCGAAGTGCCGCATGGCGGACCGACGCTCGATGCTCCGACGTACGGACTCGAACGCGGTCGCTCGATCACGTTGCCCGACGACGCCGTGACGACGTGGAGCGAACCGACGGGTCTCTACATCTGGCGCAGCGGGCTGGGCGTGAGCCGCATCGCCGGTGGTGAAGCTACGAATTTCCGCGCCCACGACCTCGCGTTCGAACATCGCCCGCTCTCGCTCGCGACCGACACGAACAACGCCGTGTGGCTCGTCACCGAAGACGGCAGCCCGGTCCGTTACGACGGAACGCGTTTCTCACACGTGGTGCTCGACAACGACGAACACGTGGTGCCGCTGATGTTCTGGTCGCGCGGTACGGTCGCCGCGGCGGTCGGTCGCGTCGGACCGAACGTGATTCGCACCTATCGCTGGAGCGGCAACGGATGGCGGCAGGTCACCGAGCGTCCGATCGACACGGCCGGGCCCGGAACGATCGACGTGAAGTTCTTCGCGGTCGACGAACACCAGCGCTTCTGGGTCGGACTTCGCGTGAACAACAACGGCACGATCCGCGAACACGGCGTGGCGGTGCTCGACGACAGCCAGCCCGCCGCAACCCAGTTCAACAGTCACGTCGCGCCGACCGGTGCGGTGCAGGGTGCAGTGCCTTCGCCGGATGATTTCACGGCGGTCGAGTTCGACGAGAGCGGCACCGCGTGGTTTGCAGGACTCTCGGGCGCGACGAGCATCGCGCTTCCGAGCGCGCCGGATCAGCCTTCGACGGTGCACACGTACAACGAAGCGAACGGTCTGCGTGGCGACCTGGTGAGCGATCTCGCCCGCGGGCCGCAGAACCGGATCTACATCGCGACGACCGAAGGGATCGGCTTCCACGACGGCAACACCTGGTCGTTCGATATCGTCGGGAGTTCGACGGTGCCGCGCGTGATCGCGCTCGCGGTCGACGTGAACGGCAGCCTGTGGGGCGCCGGTCAGCGCGGCGCGTGGGTGTACGACGGCACGCACTTCCGCGCAGTGGGTCGTAGCGACGGCCTGCCGAACGACTCGTTGACCGATGTGCAGGTCGACGGAGAGAACCGCGTGTGGTTCGTCAGCGCCGACGGAATCACGGTTCTCACGCAACCGCGGGCCGCGTCGGGATCGGGTTCGTAGCGCGCCGATCAGGGAGTCGTCCGAGGGGGCTTTCGGTTCGCGCGAAGCAAGCGCATGAACGGACTCCACACCGCGCGCGACGCGTGGTCACGGAGAGAAAGCCCCGATGATCGATCTGCATTACTGGTCCACGCCCAACGGTTGGAAGATCGCGATCGCGCTCGAAGAGATGGGCCTCGCGTATCGGGTCGTCCCCGTGAACATCGCGCGCGGCGAGCAGTTCCAGCCCGAGTTCCTCGCGATCAGCCCGAACAATCGCATCCCCGCCATCGTCGATCACGATCCGCCCGGCGGCGGCGCGCCGATCTCGGTCTTCGAGAGCGGTGCGATTCTCGAGTACCTCGCGGACAAGACCCAGCGCTTCATGCCGCGCGATCTGCGCGCTCGCACCCGCGTGATGCAGTGGGTGTTCTGGCAGGTCGGTGGACAGGGTCCGATGATGGGGCAGTGGAATCACTTCGCGCGCTACGCGCCGGAGAAGATCCCGTACGCGATCGATCGCTACGCCAAGGAAACGAACCGGCTCGCCGGCGTCATGGATCGCGCACTCGCGCAGTCACCGTATCTCGCCGGCGACGAGTACACGATCGCGGACATCGCCACGTGGCCATGGGCGAGCCTCTTGAAAGGCATGGATCAGCGCGTGGAGGATTTCGCGCATCTGTCGCGCTGGCTCGACGAAGTCGGCGCGCGCGACGCGGTGAAGCGAGGTCGCGCGGTGGGAATGGATCTCGCGACGCAGGTCGCCAACGACGAAGAAGCGAAGAAGGTGCTCTTCGGTCAGACCGCGAAACTGCCGGGCACGAAGCCGTAGCGAGCGGGCTTCACGCCGGATCGCGCGCGAGTGCCTTGCGGAGTCGGAACCAGAAACGCGCACCACGCTTTCCGTCGTGCGGTTCGTAGCCCACCGAGCCGCCCCAGCGCTCCAGCGTGATCCGGCAGAAATAGAGTCCCAGCCCGGTTCCTTCGCCGGATTCGCCGCGCGAGAAACGACGGAACAATCGCGGCACGACCTCCGGTGCGACGCCCGGGCCTTCGTCGTCGATGTCGACACGCACCGTTGGCCCTTCGTCGATGAACGTGAGGGTCACTGTGCTTCGCGTCGGCGCGAACTTGAGCGCGTTGTCGAGGAAGTTGCCGAGCACGCGTGCGATGCGCGACGGCTCCGCGATCACGGGGATCGCCGAGGTCTCGCCGATCAGCCGACGCACCACACGAATGTTGCGCGAGCGCGCGTCGAGTTCGGTGGTGGCCACGGCCTGCTCGATCTCGCCCCACAGATCGGCGACGACGTCGGTCGTCCGGATGTTGCCGAACGCACCGGCCTCGGCAACGAACACATCGAGGATCTCGCGGATGAGCGAACGCTGCCGCTGCGCGGCCGAGAGCGCGATGTCGACCATCTCGCGATCCTCGGCGTCGAGATGCCCGCGCGCGAGGAGAACGGAGAGCGTGCCCAGAATGCTCCCGAGCGGGTTCGAAAGGTCATGCACGATGCAATGCACCAGGACGTCCTTGCGCTCGATCTCGTGGGTGAGCGAGTCGTGCGCCATCAGCAATTCGCGCGCGCGCTGGAGCAGCAGTTGATGCTGCGCGTACATCGCTTCTTCGCGGGCGATGACCAGCACACCGAGCGATTCGGGCACGTGCAGCGCGATGGCTTCGAGATGCACTTCCTCGCCGCTTCGCGCGCAGTCCGTCCAGTAGTCGGACACGGCGCGTGCCGCACCATCGCCGCGCCAGATCGCGTCCGCTTCGGGCAGAAACGCTTCGAGGACAGGGAAGGACTGCACGAGATCGACCGGTGCGTCGGCGGCGGCAAGGGTCGGCGCGATCGTGGAGAGCCAGCCGGGGGTATCGTCGGACACGCGACGGAATCGCGGTTCGTTCGCGGAAACCCGCTCCCACGCGACCGCGTCGAGCGCTGCGAGGATCCGCGGGAGAACGATGGTCTGAACGTTCATGGCTGCCGGATCTCCGCCCGATCCGCATCGACGGCGAGGGCGCGCCACGCCAGTGCCGCGTCGACCAGTCGCTCGAACGTCTCGACCACGCCGGCGCCGGTGCGTGCGCTCGTCGAAACACTCCCGTCGCAGACGCGCACGAGCGGCTCGAGTGTGCGCAGCGAGACGTCCCACGACTCCTCGAGGTCCACCTTGTTGATCGCTAGTACGCACGGCATGGGCCCGGCTGCGCCCATGGCCGCCTCGCGAAGCGTCAGCGCCGTTGCCACCGTGCTGGGCCGTGTTCCGTCGACCACGACGATGCATCCCGACGCACCGCGCACGTACGACAGTTGAACGTGCTGAAACTCGTCTTCGCCGTTCATGTCCCAGATGAGCAGTTCGAGGTCGCGATCGCGGTAGTGCATGCGGCGCGAGAGAATCTGGACGCCGATCGTCGTGCGGTACACGTCCGAGAAGATGCTGCGCACATACCTCGCGACGAGGCTGGTCTTGCCGACGCCGGTCGCGCCGAGCATGCAAAATTTCAGGCGGTCCGACATGGTTCACCATCCGTTCGTGCGCGGGCTGTACGGCTCAGATCGCCGTGGTTCATCGGGCTGCCTCTTGCGATGCCTCGACGTCGAAGCTCACCGATGGTGTGGGCGACGCGGAGCGACCGCCGGAATCGATCACCAACTCGCTTCGCCGAACGCCGGCCGCGGTTAGCGCGTCGACGACTGCCGCCGCGCGCCGCGATCGAAGCGTTGCGTTGTGAAGCGACGTGCCGGGGGCGTCGCTTTCGCCGT
>CBIHQZ010000330.1:0-7034 GCA_966212315.1 uncultured Myxococcales bacterium | reverse complement strand
TCCCACACTTGTCGCTCCAGCCCCCCCGTGTTAGGCACACCACCCTTCCGAAAAGCCGGAGGCGTACAGGCCCGGTCCCGACCGCTCTCGCATCCGCGAGCGCCTCGTCGGGGTCATCACCGAGCCACCGCCGCCTCCACCAAGGAGCATCCCCGTGAAAGCTACTGGCCACCCCGAATTCCCGTACTCGACCATCAGCTGCGCTTGCGGCAACCGCGTCGTCACCCGCACCACGCGCGGCGACTTCTCGGTCGACGTCTGCGCCGCCTGCCATCCGTTCTACACGGGCAAGCAGAAGGTCATGGACACCGCCGGCCGCGTCGATCGCTTCAAGAAGCGCTTCGAAAAGGCCGCTCCGGCTGGCGACAAGAAGTAGTCGCTCCTTCGCACGAGACGGCGCGCGAACAGCGTGCGCCGTCTCCCTCCCGCCTCGCCTCGTCCATGGCGGTCTCGCCCGCCGGTGATAGATTCCCCGCAATGTCAGAAGCAGCAAAACCGAACGTGGGCGGCCAGGCCGTCCTCGAGGGCGTGATGATGCGTTCGCCGCGGTGTTTCGCCGTGGCGGTGCGCCGGAAGAACGGCGAGATCGTGATCCGCGAGCAGCCCTGGGAAGCAGCCTGGGTGAACAAGCTCGCGAAGGTTCCGTTCGTGCGCGGCGTCGTCACCATGGTCGAGTCGATGCACAACGGCTATTCGGCGCTGACCTTCTCGGCCGAGCAGATGGAGAAGGATCTGCTCGCGGAAGAATCCGCCGCGAAAGCGGAACACGCGCGCGATGCGTCGGCGACGAGTGAAGAAGATCAGGCCGCGCAGCGCGAGGTCGACGAGGTCGCACCGAGCGTGAAGGCGCGCGTCGAAGCGATCGAGGAAGCCGCCGCGGTCACTGCCGATGCACCCGCGGGCGGAACGTCGGGCGCCGGAACGCGGCTCGCGATGGTCGTCGCGATTGCGTTCTTCATCGCGCTCCCGCACTTGCTCGCACTGCTCGCGGGCAAATTCCTCGGCCCGGGCTGGGGCGACACGCACAACTTCCGGTTCCACGCGATGGCGGGCTTTTTCAAGCTCGCGGTGCTGCTCACGTACCTGAGCGCGATCCGCCGCGTGCCGGACATCAAGCGCGTGTTCCAGTATCACGGTGCCGAACACAAGGCGATCGCGACCTACGAAGCGAAAGAGCCGCTCACGGTCGAGTACGCGCGGCAACACAGCACCCGCCACGCGCGATGCGGCACGACGTTCCTCATCGTGGTCGTGATGGTCAGCGTGCTCGTATACGCCGCGGTGCTGCCGCCGTTGCTCGGTGACACGACGGGCGTTGC
This sequence comes from uncultured Myxococcales bacterium, assembly GCA_966212315.1. Classification (GTDB taxonomy): domain Bacteria; phylum Myxococcota_A; class Polyangia; order Polyangiales; genus CBIHQZ01. The sequence goes on along the minus strand of CBIHQZ010000330.1, from coordinate 5,715 downwards.
GAACTTCGCGTTGTCGATCGCCATCAAGATCATGTGCCTCCCGCTCATCGCGGGGCTTGCGTACGAACTGCAGCGATTCGGCGCGCGCTACACGAGCAACCCGATCGCGAAGATCTTCTTTGCGCCCGGCTACTGGGTGCAGGGAATCACGACGATCGAACCGAGCGACGATCAGCTCGAGATCGCACTCGCGTCCCTGCGCGTGACGCTCGTGCGCGAGAGCGAAGAGAAGAAGCCGGTGAGCGAGACGGTGGTCGAGACGTATCCGTCGTACGCGGCGTTCAGTGAGCAGTACGGCGGGATTTCGTACAGCGGCACGTAGGCGGGGAAACCCCCATAGCGACCCTCTTCGCGCAGACCCCTCCCCATCACTTGGATCGCCGCGTCCGCTTGCCCCTCCCCGGCCGACAGCCGCGCGGTGCTAGCTGACGGAGCTGTCGGTCGAAGAGGGGCACTCTCGATTCCCGCTGTGTGAGCGCGCTGCGCTGATGGCTTGCCCTCTTCGGACGATGCCTGCGTAGCGGAGCGTCGCGCGGGCGTCGTCGGGGAGGGGTCTGCGTGACTCCGTCCGCTCGCGCTTCACATTGCCCCTGCCGGAACCCTGAATCCCCCGTATACAGTCGCCCCCCCGACGGCCGCCATGCTCCCTACCGACAAGCTCGAATCCCTGGTCTCTCGCGCGAACGAACTCGATCGCATTCTTTGCGAACCGGGCGCGACGAACGACATGAACCGCTACCGCAAGCTCACCAAGGAGCGCGCGGGGCTCGAGTCGCTCGTGACCGCGTACGGGCGCTACCAGGTCGTGACGAAGCAGCTCGCCGACGACCGCGCGGCGCTCGACGATCCGGACCTGCGCGAGATGGCGGAAGCCGAGATCCCCGAGCTGGAGACGGAGATCGGAGCGCTCGAGAAATCGATGACGCTGATGCTCCTCCCGCCGGATCCCAACGACGAGAAGAACACGATCGTCGAGGTCCGTTCGGGCGAAGGCGGCGACGAGGCCGGGCTCTTTGCGGCTGATCTGTTTCGCATGTACTCGCGCTTCGCGGAAAAGCGCGGCTGGCGCATCGAGATCATGAGCCAGTCGGAGAACAGCGTCGGCGGCATCAAGGAAGTCATCGCGATGTTCACCGGTGACAACGTGTACAGCACGCTTCGCTTCGAAGGCGGCGTGCACCGCGTGCAGCGCGTGCCGGCGACCGAGACGCAGGGGCGCGTGCACACGAGTACTGCAACGGTGGCGGTGCTCCCCGAAGCAGAAGACGTCGACGTGCAGATCGACGACAAGGATCTGCAGATCACGAAGGCCGCATCGGGCGGTCCGGGCGGGCAGGGCGTGAACACCACCAACAGCGCGGTGCAGATCGTCCACAAGCCGACCGGCACGCTGGTGAAGTGTCAGGACGAGCGTTCGCAGATCAAGAATCTCTCGAAGGCGATGAAGATCCTGAAGTCACGCTTGCTCGACATCGAAGTGAAGAAGCAGCAGGCCGCGATCAGTTCGGAGCGCAAGGGAATGGTCGGAACGGGCGAGCGCGCGGAGAAGATCCGCACGTACAACTACCCGCAGAACCGCGTTACCGATCACGCTCTACAAGCTGGAACGCATCGTCAACGGCGATCTCGACGAGCTGATCACGCCCCTGCGCACGCACTACCAGGCCGAGCGTTTGAAGTCGGAACTCGGCATCGACGTCGGACTCACGATAGCCTCGGGCAGCGGAGCCGACGACTGATGGTGCCACTCGATGTCCGTGACGAACCCTCGCTGGTCGCAGCGCTGCTGAGCGGCGTGCCGGCGTTGTCGCGGAATCGGCACTTCGACCTGCTCTCGTCGGACATCGGCAAGCGCGCGCGCCGGCGTGCGAACTTCCTGCGGTCGATCGCGCGAGACATCGAGACCACGCGCCGGACCAAAGGCTCGGTCACGATCGAGCGCGGACGCTATGCACGCGGCGAAGTGCGGCTGGTGATCCACGCGCTCGAGTTCGTGCGTCGCGCGTATCTCACCACCGATGAAGTCACGTTGCTCGGGCGCGTGTTTCCGTTCGTCGCCCGCGTGATCGATCCGCACTCCCACGATTGAGTGCGGATACATCACGGATTGAATCGCGGACTGTTCAGCTCGCTTCGGCGACGCGTTCGCGAAAGAAGAACGTCACGGTCACGCAGTGGAACTCGCGGTCGGACGACTGGGTCACGATCTTGTCGACGATCTCCATGTGCGAATTGGCCTTGAGCCAGCGGGTGATCGTTTCACCGAGTTCTTCCCGCTCTTTCGCCCGCGTTGCCGAGAAAACCTTCGCGCCCGTGATCGTGTCCACGCGTCCTCCATCCCTCAGGGGGTGAGCCCTTCGCATCACCCGAAGCGACTTTCGCATTCGCATTTCGAATCGAGCAACTTATCTGACATGCGCGCCGAGTCCGCCGCTCTGTCAGTGCGCGGCCGCGTCGCCGCCGGTCTGGATCGTCTGCATCGGCGGGAGCACCAGGTCGACGTGCCAATGCCCGCCCTCACGCACCATCGGCACATCGGCGCGATCGCCCTGCTGCCCGCGCGCGGTAACCGTGGCCCGGTCGCCTTCGACGCGCGTGCTGAGTCCGTCCGGATCGAACGCGAAGCGCATCGCGAAACGCCCCGGCGCGAGCATCTCCCACGGATGCAGATCGCGCCCCGAGAGTTGCGACGCACGTGCCGCACGGTCGGTGAGTGAAGCGCGCGCCGCCAGCGAGAGTCGTTCGTACGCGCGCTGACGTGCCTCGATGTCCGAGCGCGACGCGTTCATCGCGGTCACCCATTCGGTCAATGCGATCTCGGGTGTGTCTTCCGGCGCGCGCCGGCAGCCCGTCACGGATGCCGCCAGTGTCAGTGCCGACGTGAACGCGAATGCGCGAACGTTCACGTCACGTCTCGCGCGGGAGCCCGGCCGCGATCGGGAGCATCCCCATCTTCTCGCGGACCTCACCGATCGTTTCGCGCGCGATCTTTCGCGCCTTCTTCGCGCCGTCATCGAGCACTTCGCGCACGTATCCCGGCTTCGCACGCAGTTCCTTGGCGCGCTCGCGAATAGGGGTGAGTCGCGTGGACAGATTCGTCGCGAGCAGCTTCTTGCAGTCGCCGCAGCCGAAGCCGGCGGTGCGGCAGTTCGTTTCCACTTCGGCGAGTTGCTGCGCGTCGGTCACCGCGGTGTGGATGCGGTAGATGTTGCAAACCTCGGGGCGGCCGGGATCTTCACGAAGCTGACGCTGCGGATCGGTGAACGCGCCGCGCAGTTTCTTCCAGATCGCGTTGTCTTCCTCGAGCATGCCGATCGCGTTGCCGAGGCTCTTCGACATCTTGCGGAGACCGTCGGTCCCCATGATGCGCGAGGCGGTTCCGAGTCGCGGCTTCGGCATCGGGAACGTCTTGCCGAAGCGGGTGTTGAATCGATGCGCGACGTCGCGCGCGAGTTCGAGGTGCTGCACCTGATCTTCGCCGACCGGAACCACCGTCGCTTTGTAGAGCAGGATGTCCGCGGCCATCAGCACCGGGTAGGTGAAGAGACCGGCGTTGATGTTGTGCGTGTGATGCTCGGACTTGTCCTTGAACTGCGTCATCCGTCCGAGTTCGCCGAACTGCGTGACGGTCGCGAGGTACCACGCGAGTTCGGTGTGCTCGGGCACATCGCTCTGCACGAAGACCAGCGAGCGCTCGGGATCGACACCGGCGGCGAGGTAGCCCGTCGCCATGTCGAGGATCTTGGCGGGGAGTTCCTTCGGGCTGTAGTCGGCGGTGAAGGCGTGCTGATCGACGATGCAGAAGATGCTCTCGATCGAGCGCGAGAGTTCGACCCAGTTGGCGAGCGCGCCGAAGTAGTTGCCGAAGTGCAGTTCGCCCGTGGGCTGCATGCCCGAGAAGATCCGTTCGCTCACGCGGCAAACCTCGCACGCCACGTTTCGACGGGCAATCGTTCAGCCTGGGCGCGCGATCACGTGCACATCGAGGAGGTTCAATCCCGTGGGCGCGACATCGAGTGCGCTGCCGAGGCGTTCGTGAATCGACGCATCGTCGAAAGCTTCGATGGCGCGATCGAGATCGATGTTCGTTGCGTGCGCGTTCGCCGCGAAGTGACTGTCGATCACCGCGCCGGCGTGACCGCTCTCGCCGTCGACACCATCGCTCGCGCCCGCGAGGAAGACGGCGTCGCCGAGGTCGCGCGCGAGCACGAGCGCGAGGCGTCCCGCGCGTCCACCGCGTCCGGGATTCGCGGGGAGTGCGACGGTGGGCTCGCCGACTGCAACGTGCGCGTGGCCGGGTGCAATAGTGCGCGCGATGGCGCGGTATCGATCGGCGACCGCGTCGAGTGACCCGCGTGCATCGGCGCCGCGCGTGACGACGAAGCCGTGCGCGACGAGTCGCGTTGCGAACGCCAGCGCGAGGTCGTCAGGCCGGGCGACGATGTGAACCGCATGATTCGCACGCTCCGGTGACGAACTCGTTTCGCGCGCGATGCGAGCCGCGTGCGGAGAGAGCAGCGCGAGAAGAGATGCATCGAGAGCGTCGTCTTCCGCAGCAACCGTTGGCCCCGAACCGACCGCGCGCGCGACCACCGCATCATCGCCCAGCACGTCGGCGGCGATGATCGTGTGCACCGTTCGCGAGCCGGCCATCCCTGCGAGCCCGCCGCGTTTGGTGGCATCGAGTCGCGCGCGCACCGCGTTGACCGCCTCGATCGGCGCGCCACTCGCGAGAAGCGTATGCACCGCGGCGCGATAGTCATCGAGCGACAGACCGCCACGCGGCAGACACATCGACGCGCTCGCACCACCCGACAGCAATACGAGGACCGTGCTCGACGGTGCGGAAGCCGAGATCGCCGCGCGGATCGCCTCGGCGGCGCGCACGCTCGCTTCGTCGGGCAATGGATGCGACGTGACGAACTCGACCGGCGTCGGAATCAGCGCGCGCAGATCATCGTCGAGCCCACGCGAGCGCGACGGTCGCGCGACGAGCGCACATCGCGGCTTCACCACCCGCATCGCACCCGCGAGCATCGTCGCCGCGCTCTTGCCCAGCGCTACCACCGTGATCTCGCCCGCGAGCCCGAGTGCGCGCACGCGATCTTCCACGCGCGCGGCGAGGTCGAACGAACTCAGCGTCTCGGCGAAGCATCGTCGCAGCAGCGACGCGAGCGGCGATTCAGGGAGCACCGACGAGCCCGAGTCGCGCCGTCGTGCGTCCCACCAGCGAGACGTTCAAGAGCACGCCTTCGCCGGCGAACGGGCCGGTCCCGGCGCTCTGCGGATCCCATTGCACTGCGTGGATCCAGCGCGCGCTCACGCGCAACGCGAGCCCCGTTCCGTTGCTCCACGCGAGCGGAAGATCGACGCCGCCGCCGAAGAGAAAGCTCAGCCCCGATCCCGCATTCCACACCTCGCCCGGACGCACCCACGCGATGCCGAAGTCCACGCCGATCGAGTCGAGCATGAGATCGAGGAAGCGCGGGCCGTGTTCCCAGTCGCTGAAGATGCGCGCGAACATCAGCGGGCGGAGATCGAACCCGCCTGACAGCGCGTCGAAGCGGGATGCGCCGGGTGCGTTGTCGTATGCGAGGAAGATTCCCGTCATGTCGAGATAACGCGCGCGGGCAGTGACCTCGATGTTCGGGCGAACGCCGTCCGGCACGAAGCCCACGCCGCCGCCCGCTTCGATCGAGAGCGCGGTGTCGCCGC
>CBIHQZ010000329.1:0-7070 GCA_966212315.1 uncultured Myxococcales bacterium | reverse complement strand
GGCCGCGACCACCGCCGCACCGACACCGATCATTCCGACCGGGATTCCCCGCTGGCTCCGGTCTCCCCGCCTCGGCGCGCGATCGCGAGGGTGCTCGCGTTCGATCGCGCGACGCTCGGCTTCGGTGGGCGGCGCACTCGCACCCGTGCCGACGATTCGCACTTCGCGAAGCGCTGTCACTGTCGCCACGCTGCGATAGCTCGCCCCACGCATCGACTCGGGCGGCGCGGGTTCGATCGACACCACACCGATCGCATCGACCGCATCGCCATCGCGCAACACGGTCTCCCAGCGATCCGCCATCAACTGCGTCGACGCCGCGCCGAGCGCACCACCGGCTGTGAGCTGCGAGTTCTCGCGAATCCACGCCTCTTGCGAACGCAGGGTCCCGCGTCCGTGCACGCGTCCGCGAGCGTGCGCGCGAATCGCGCACAAGAGGGTCGCCACTTTCGAGAGGTGCTTCTTCTCGCGCTGCAATCGCGACGCTTCCGCACCGGCGACACGCGACTGTTCGTCTTTGATCTCGCGCAAACGGTTCTCGACCGCGACCAGATCGTTGGCGACGGTCATCAGCACCGTCTTGCGTCGTTCGGCGCGCGCATCGACGTCGATACGCCCCTCGGGGATCAGCACGCGCCCCGAGGCGTCTTCGATCCAGAACGACTGCGCAGCCGAATCCTCGGGCGCATCGTCGAGGCCGTTGCGCACGTCCCAATACACACACGGGAGCTTCGCGATCTGCGACTCGAGCGGCGCGTCCGCGAGTGCGCGCACGACGCCGCTGACTCGCACGCGCGCGTCGCTCGCAAGCGAGGCGATCGATTGAACCGGGATGTCTGCTTCGTCCGACATCGCGGCGAGTCTGCCACGACGCCGCGCGCGCTACTGAACCGACGAGCGGCGAATTTCGCGGGCGCGCGCGCACGCATCGAACTGCCCGGCCTGACACGCGAGCAGATACGAGCGCTCGGCCGCCGCCGGGTCGCCCTGCATGTCCGCGAGCTGCGCACGCGCCATGAACGAGTCGACGCTTTCGGGGGCGAGTTGCGAGAGACGCCAGCTCAAGATCCCCGCGAGGGTGAGGTCGTGGTCGTGCAACGCGAGTTGCGCCGACAGCGAGAGACACACCGGGTCGTCGGCCGCTTCCTCCATGCACGCTTCCGCGTAGGGACGCGCGTCGTCGAAGCGCTGATCGCGCATGTTCGCGAGCGCCGCGATTCGCAAGCAGTGGCGATCGTGACGATCGGAACGCAGGCACGCCGATGCGAGGCCGAAGGCTTCGGCATCACGCCCGGCGGCGAGCGCCTGGTTCGCTTGATCAGCGAGGACCGAAGGCGGCGGCGTGCGCGAAGGCGGCGCGGCGTCGACCACGCGTGGTGCATCGACAGGCGTCGAGGCGCGATGCGGTTCGGGACGCGCGCGCGTCGGGGTGGTCGACGGTCGTGGCGTGACGACGGTGACCGTTGGTTCGTTCACCGCGAGGGTGCGCGCCGGTCGTGCTGATTCGAATCGCGCCGCATCGTGATCGTCGGTGGAGATCGACGAGGCGACGTGAGGAAGGACCAGCGTGACGAGTGCGGCAAGGCAGATCGGAAGCAAGAAAACCCAGGTCGGCGGGCTCTGCCGTTCTCGCCGCTCCGGGAATGCGGAACGTGGGTTCACGCTCAACGCTGGCACGCGCGCAGAGGCCGCGCACGTCGGTGATTGCTTCGTGAAACTGTTGCTGACGACCGTGACGCGAACGTCATAGTCGCGTCGCGGTGCCGCCGTTCGCAGCCGGGCCGCTCGTCAGACGAAGGGGCGCTCGATCGCGGCGTAGTCGACGCTCACGTCGAAGCGCGCGAGGACGGAGTAGAAGCCGAATTGCAGGCGATTCATGAAGAGCATATCGGGCGGCATCGCGAACACGTGCTCGGCTTTCATGGTGCGCGCGGCCATCGACATGTCGCGCATCGCACCGACGAGGCTGCCGGCATAGGTACGCGTAATGCGGTACGGCGACGCGAAGAGCGGCTCGAAACACGCGCGCACGAACTTGTAACTCAGTTCCTCGAGCGGCCCTGGTTTCGCTTCGACGAGTCGCGCCATGGCTGTGCGGAACCTCGCTTCGTCACGTTCGATCGCCGCGCGGTGCATCTGTTTCGCGATGCCGCGGCGCTCGACCGGGATCACCTGCACGCAGCCGAAGTCGAGAAACGCAACGCGCCCGTCGGGCTGGAACATGAAGTTCCCCGGGTGCGGATCGGCGTTGAACATCCCGCCCACGAGATTGCCTTTGAACACGAAGTGCCAGAGCGTCTCGGCCCACGCCTGCTTCTCGGCCTCGCTGCGAAGGCACGCTTCGTCGAAGTTCATGCCGCGCACGAAGCGACTCGTCATCACGTGCGTGCTCGATCGGTCGGCGATGATCTCGGGAACGACGATGCGCGAATCGTCGGCGTGCAGTTGCGCAAACGCGGTCTGTCGCTCGGCTTCGAGCTTGTAGTCGAGTTCCTCGCGGAACCGCGCCTGGATCTCGGCGAGCATGCCGGCCGAGTTGAAACGCTTGCCGCCGCCGAAGCTCACGAAGGTTTCGAGCACGCCGGCGTTGGCGAGGTCGCTCTCGATCGCACGCACGATCCCGGGGTGCTGCACCTTCACCGCGACTTCACTGCCGTCGGCGAGCGTCGCGCGATGCACCTGCCCGATCGAAGCGCTCGCGATCGGCACCTCGTCCCATGTCGCGAACAACGATTCGATCGGTGCGCCGAGATCTCGCTCGACTTGCTTGCGAATGTCCGCGGACGACGACGTCGGCGCGGCCGCGCGCAGCCCCTTCATCGCGGCTTCGTAAGCATCGCGATGCGTCTCGGGGATCACGCCGTCGACGTAGCTCGCCATCTGCCCGACCTTCGCTGCGACACCGCGCAGCGTGCCGAATACCTGCGCCGCGTGTTTCGCCGCCGCGTCGCCATCGCGCGAGAGCAGCATGTTCGCGCCCGATCGAACGCCGACCGCGGCCATGCGCGCGAGGCGACCGAGACGACTCGACGGAAGGGCGCGATCGCCTGCAGATTGATCGGACGGATCCTGGATGTCGTCGCTCACGAGGTCCTTCGGTTGTAGGTGCCGCGCGAAACGAACGGCAAGAGACCGTAGCGCGAATGAGGGGCGCGCGACGCCTCGAGACGTGGCCGAGCGCTTCGTTCCGCGCGCTCCGTTTTCAAACGCGAATGAAGCGCGCATCCGCTTCTGAAATGTCGTCGTAAACGTAACCGTAAACGTAAACGGAGCGTCGATTCGCGCTCGTCCGTGCGAAGCAACGCGCCCTGTCCGCCGGCGTGCAACAGAGCGGGTCGGCGCTTCGTTTAGGTTTACGTTTACGAAAACGTTTCAGACGGGACGCGCCGGTCAGGGGGCGTTGTGCGGGCAGGTGCTGGTTTCGAGGCACAGATGCGTCGCGGGATGGGTGCGGTAGTACACGTCGCTGCCATCACTGGTGAAGAAGCGGCCTGCGAGATTGTACGCGTACGTCGTGTAGTCGAACGGCAGGTCGGGACGCGGCGCCTGATCGACGCTGTGATGTCCCTCGGGGCGCACGTAGTAATTCAACGTCGCCGCCAGCGGCTGGTTCGGGTCGGCGTTCCACGCCATCGGACCGATGGTAGGCGCCCACACCGTATCGAGGTCGCCGTTGTCCGCCTGCGCGCGCGCGAGACGCACCAGCCGCAGCGGCGGGTTCTCGGTCTGCTCGCCGAACATGTCTTCGTTCTCGTCGAGGTCGTCGACGTCGAACAACGCCCCCGGATTTCCGGGCACCGGCCAGCGATTGAGGAACGAGATCCCCTCGAGCACGCGGCGGTCGATGAGCACGCGATTCGGCGTGCGCCCGTAGCGCAGCGTCAGCGCTGGCGGACTGCGGTACTCGCGCAGATGCTCCGGTGCATCGGCCGGGAGGAACGGGATCAAACCGGCCGCGCGCGAGAACGCGTTGCCCGAATTGAGCGGGACGTTCTGGTCGCCGATGGTGTTCGTGACGATCACCGCATGACGCTCGGGCGTCTCGATCGACGGCGTCGGTCGGAGGAAGTAGTACGGCGCGAACGTGATCGGATCGCCCTTGTCGAGCGCGGCCTGCGCGAGCACGAGGAAGCGCCGGAACTCGGGCGACTGCCTTCGCATGCCGAGCCCCTCGCCCGGCGACACGAGCGTCGTGCCGCGTTGCCTGATGCGGAGGTAACTCGGCGTGAAGCTGCGATCGCAGTCCGTTTGATCGGGCGTCGTGCACGGAATCAAGCCTTCGACCGGCACGTGCCCGCAACCGCGCGAGCAGTCGCCCTCGACCACGCTGAACGTGTCGATCACCGTTTGCGACGCCGCGACTTCGGAGCCCGGAATGCGCGCGCCGCCCGCGACCGCACGGTTGTACGCGCTGCTGAACTCGCACGTGCCGAAGTCTTCCACGGCGGAGATCGTCCCCGCACCGCCCGGCCCCAGCACCGCCGGGAACACGTACACGCTCAACGGATCGTTGGTGTCCGACGGAATGCCCACGCGGAAACGTCCGTCGCGATCGACGCGCCCGCAACGCAGTGAATGGTTCACCGCGTTCTGCACGAGCACGTCGTCGCCCGGATGAAGCGTGGTGGCCCAGTGTTGATCACCCATCGGCTGCGGCGTGTTCAGCGTCGCGCATGCGAACTCGAGTTCGCCCACGTCGGTCACATCCGTCGACAAGATCCGCATCGAGATCTGCCCCGGCGCGCACGCGGTGCGAGTGCGATGGCAATGACCCGGCGTCGATCCCGACGCGCCCACGCAATCGTTGTTCGGCTCGCAGCCGAAGTGATTGGAGCAACTGCCGTAGTCGTTCGGACCGAGATCGTTGGCCGGCACACCGACGACGATCGGACCCATCAAGCGGAGATACACCGCCTCTTTGATTCCGCCCTGCGACGAGCGCAGCGCGACGTCGCTGAGCCCGCCGCCGCCCGAGTACGGAATCGACCCGCGGATGTGCGGCTCCGATGCGCCGACCATCATCCCCATGATTCCGCCGAGCGATTCGCCGATGGAATACATGTTCGAACCGGCGCCCACGTCGGGCACGCCGTCACCGTCGAAGTCGCCCGCGATGTCGTCGTTCGTCGTACCGCTTCCATCGAGATCGACAGTCGAGTGCGCCTGGCCGTCCCATCCGCGGATGCCGCGCACGAGCTGCGAGATCTCGAGTGCGTACTGGCGAACGTTGTCTCGCGAGTGCGTCACGTACGCGGTCCAGAAATCACCGGCTGGATCCTGGATGCCGCTGCCGTTCAGATCGCGCGCACGATTGGTGCGCAGGAGCGTCTCGGCGACGCCCGTCGCGCAGAACCCGCGCAGGAACGTGCGAATGGTGCTGGTGAGTCGCGGGTCGAGCGGCAAACCGTGCGTCGGTCCGTCCGTGGAAATGGTGGCCACGCCGTTCGATGCGAGCACGCCCGCGATGCTGAGCGACTCGGTGATGCCGGCGCCGTAGCCGTGCATGTAGTACGCGAGTGGGAACGGCGCGTGGTGCGTGGCATCGGTGCGCGGCACGACGAGGAGGAACGGAATCTCGGCATCGCCGACGTGACGCGTTTCGCCCGTGTGCGCGTTGATCTGCCAATGCGTGTGCGGGCTGATGTCGCCGCGCGGATCGCTGGTCATCAGATACGGCGCGTGAAAGGTCCCGACCACGATGTACGCGACGTTGCGATACGACTCGAGCATCGCGTTGCGCCGCACTTCGCCCGGATCGTCGAGCGACCAGATCGCTTGAAACAGACCCGCGACCGGATCGTGCGTGGGGTCGTCGGGATTGTGCCGCAGCACGAACGGACGATTGCGCTGCTCTGCGCTGCACGACGCGCTACCGGTCGTGACGTTCGCGGGCGTGACGCTGGGCTCGATGCGCGAGAGCGACGCGAACGGTCCGTGATTGTACAGACCGTCACGCACGGCGAACCACTCGCTCGCAGTGGTCTGCGTCGTGTAGCGCCACGCGAACGCCACGTGCGACGTGCTGGGGTCGTCGGTCGCGCTGCGGCTCCAGCGAAGCGAACCTTCGATCTCGGGATGCGCGGTGAAGTCCGCGCCGAGGCGTTCCAGCGACTCGACCTGCGTCGGATGCGCGATGCCGGGAAACGGCCCGCGCACCGGCTGATTGTCGGTGCCGACGAGTCGATCGGTGACGACCACGGCGTAGCGATGATTCTCGAGCAGCGGCAGGAGCGGACGAATGATGAGCGTGTGCGTCGATGCTTCCCAGTAGCCCGTCAGGTTGTCGAACGCGTTGCCGTCGGCCGGGAAGATGCTCGCGCGACCGAGCACGCCGTCGAAGTTCGTGTCCTCCCACGACTGCAGGATCCCGTCGTGATTGGTGTCCTCGTTGATCGTCTCGAGGATGATGTTCGACTCGCCCGCGCGGTTGTCGTTCACGAAGAGCGGATCGCGCGCGCGACGAGTGAACTGGTAGTTCCCTTCGCCGATGTCGATCGGCATCGGCATCCCCGGATGCCCGTACTCGGGTGAACCGGGCTGGATGCTCGGATCGTTGGGGCCGAGATCGACGAGATAGATCGCGTCGTCGGGGAAGCGGAAGTCGTCGGCCTGATGGCGATGCACGATGGTCGCGAGGTCGAGATCGTTGTCGAACGGAATGGTGATGGCTTGATACGTGCCCCATCCGTCGAGTTCGTCGAACTGCGCGCGGAACGCGCTCTCGAGTCCCGTCGGCGACACGAGCGATGCATTGATGCGAAGCCCGGTGGGGCTGTTCGGATCGGCCCACGTCGCGATGTCGTTCGGAATCGGGATCTCGGGGAGCGGTCGATGACCGAGGTCCCACGTGATGCGCGGACCGGTGCCGGCGCTGGTGGGCGGGCCTTGAGGGATCGGGTCGCCGCCTTCGCAGGCGCTGAAGAGCGGGCTCGCGAGGGCGAAGAGCAGAGCCGTGGGGAGCAGACGAGTAAGGCGGCGCATCGGGGCGCGATGATATCGCTCGCGCGTGCGGCGTGGTCAGGGGGATTTCACAGGAAGACGGAAGTGATGAAGTGAGATTCTCGGGGGAC
>CBIHQZ010000328.1:0-7078 GCA_966212315.1 uncultured Myxococcales bacterium | reverse complement strand
GCGAGGTCTTCCATCGCTTCGCGCGCGACCGCGTCCGCCTTCGCGTACTCACCGCGCCACTTGTGCGCCTCGGAAGCGATGCGTCGAAGCGCGCCACGGACCTCGCCCGTTGCGCCCGCATCGATGCCGCGAAGAGCGCGTGCGATCGCGGTCGCGAAGTCGTTGCCTTCGAGCGCTTGTTCCGCGGCCCTGCAGAACCAACGCACCGATCGCGCCGCGTCGCCGCCGCGTTCGAAGTGTTCCGCGAGCGTGATGGCGTCGCTCTCGCCCGCACGCTCGAGCCAGTCGGCTGCGAGTTGATGACCGAGCTGACGATCGTTCTCGGTGAGCGTCGTGTACGCGGCATCGCGAACGTGGGCGTGGCGGAACACGTACTCGCGCTCGGCGGGGAACTTCGCTTCGTTGCGACGCGTGATCAGTTCGCGCTCGCAGAGTTCCTCGAGCCGCGCGTCGAGCAGGTCGGCCGCCCGTTCGCCGCCGAGCAGTGCCTTCACCCCGCCTTGCCAGAACTGCTGCCCGAACACGCTCGCGGCGCGCAGCACCCGGCGCGCTTCGGGATCGAGTCGCTGCAAGCGTTCCTGCAGCATCGCCAGCACCGTCTCGGGACGATCGTCGCCTTTGCCTTCGGCGACCGCGCGAATGAGTTCTTCGAGATAGAACGCGTTGCCGCCCGATCGATCGACGACCGACTTCACCACGCGTGCGTCGACCTGTTCGCCAAGGATCTGCTTCACCAGTTTCTCGGCCGCCTTGCGCGAGAGTTCACCGAGCGGCACCGGCTGGAGCGCGCGCTCCGACCAGAGATTCGGGAACAAGTCGTGGACCTCGGGGCGTGCGAGCGCGAGGACCATCAGCGGTTGGTCTGCGTGTTGTCGCAGCGCGAGATCGAGGAACTGCACCGTCGGGAGATCGCCCCAGTGCAGGTCTTCGAGCACGATGAGAACGGGTTGCGCGGCGCACTCCGCGGCCACGAAATCCGCCCACGCGCGTCGCATCTGATCGCCCATGATCATTGCGTCGCTGCGCGCGGTGCGGAGCTGCACGCTCGCGTCTTCGTCGGGGGTCGGGATGCCGAGCATCTCGCCGAGGAACTCGGTCACGCGCCGCGTGTTCGGCGGGGGCACTCGTCGCGCGATGCGAGCCACGAGCTTGTCGCGACGCACATCGAGCGCCTCGCCGTCGAGTACGCCGATCGCGGATCGCAATGCGGGGGCAAGCAGGCCGAAGGGCGAACCGGCGCGCAGTGGATCGCCGCGTCCGACCCACACGGTGAACGGCGTGCCGCGCGTGTGGAGCGCACGAAGGAACTCGTGACGAACGCGCGATTTGCCGACGCCGGCAGGACCGACGACGAGCACCGGGCGCGCGAGCGGTTCAGCCACGCACTCGTCCCACAACGCGAGCAGCGCGCCGAGTTCGCGCTCGCGGCCGACGCAAGGGCTCGGTCGCCCGAGAAGCGTGCGCGTCGCTTCGCCATGTTCGCGCTCGCCGTGGAGAATGAGACCGGCGCTGTCGCTGCGAATGTCGAAGCGCGTCGAGAGCAACCCTGCGGTCGCTTCGTCGACGCGAATGGTGCTCTGCGGTCGCGACGTCGCTGTGGCCGGTGGCGCGCCGCTGCCGGTCTTCGATCGGAGCAATCGCACCGCGCGATCGATCACTTGCCCGACGGGCCAGCTCTGACCCACCAGTGACTTGCCGGTGGCGAGCGCGATCGGCATGTCGGGCAGCAGCGCGCGCATCGCCAGTGCGCACCGCGCGGCTTTCACGGCCTGATCGGTGGCGGCGCCGAAGCCTTGTGGCGTGGCGATGACCGAACCGTCGAGAAGCGTTTCCAACCGCGCGCCGTATTGCTCGACCGATGCGCGCAACGCTGCGATCGACGATTGCGCGACCACGTGTTGCGACGTGACGGTTGCATCGACGGCTTCCGCAGGCGCCGGGCTCGCAACCACCACGCACACCAATCGCTGCTCGCTGGCGGTGAGTGCCGCGGGGCGAACGCTCGAGCGACGCACGGTTGCGTCGAACGTTCCGAGCGCGCGGATCTCTTCGGCGACGACGGTGCCGTTCGCGGGGCGATCGACGGGCTCTTTCGAAAGCATGCGAAGCAGCAGTGCGTCGACCGGCGGCGGCACCTGCGGCCGGAGCGCGCGCACCGAAGGAGTGTCTTCGAGCAGAACCTTCGCGAGCAGCGCCACGATGTCGTCCGCCATGAACGGCGGGCGGCCGCAGAGGCATTCGTAGATCACGCACCCGAGCGCGAAGACATCGGCGCGTGCATCGATCACGGGCGCGCCTCTCGCCTGTTCGGGCGACATGTACCAGAGCGTGCCGAGTACAACGCCGTGTCGCGTGGTTCCGAAGGTGCGGTTGTTCACACGCGCAATGCCGAAGTCGAGCACCTTGGCGCGCGTGATGTCCGAGTTCGGGAGGAACACGTTTCCCGGCGGGATGTCCCGATGCACGATGCCCTGCGCGTGCGCGGCGCCCAGCGCTTCGGCGACGATCGTCGCGAGCGCGAGCGACTCGTCGATGCTGAGCCCGTCGCCCGCCAGCCGCGATGCGAGATCTTCGCCCTCGAGCCACTCCATCGCGAGGTAGCTCTGCCCGGCCGCCGTTCGACCGTGCGCGACGTAGCGAACGATGTTCGGATGCTTGAGCGACGAGAGCACCTGCGCTTCGCGATTGAAGCGCGCTGCATCGCGCTCGTCGTCACCGTGCAGGAGCTTGAGCGCGACCGTCTCGCCCGTGAAGCGATCGAGCGAACGGTAGACCGCAGCCATCCCGCCCCAACCCGCCAGCCGGTCCACTTCGAATCGGTCGGCGATGAGGTCGCCGGGCTTCATGCGGTGAACAATATCGCAGCTGTGGGGGCGGCCGACACGTCGCGTTGCACCGCGCGGTTTCGTCGCGCCAGTCGGCTTGACTCTTCAGGGTGAAACGCCTACGAACCGCCCCGTTCCGCCGACCGCCGGAACGTCTTCCGCGAGGAATCCACCCCCGTGATCGCGAGTACGACCGACACCAGTCCCGCGAGACTGCGAGACATCGTCGCGCTCACGAAGCCGCGTCTTTCGGCCGAGGTTCTGTTCACCACTGGCGGCGCGATGTTCCTCGCGCCCGGCACGATCAGCCCGCTGCGCGCGGTGCTCGGCATTATCGCGACGTCGTTGCTGGTCGGCTCCGCCAACGCGTTTAACAGCTACCTCGAGCGCGACCTCGATCGCTTGATGATGCGAACGCGCACTCGACCTCTCCCCGCCGGACGCGTCGATCCGCGCACCGCGCTGACCGTGGGTTTCGGGCTCGCGGCGATCTCGCTTCCGCTGCTCACGTTCGTCACCAACCCGCTCACCGCGGCACTCGGTGCGGTCGCGCTCGCGAGCTATGTGCTCGCGTACACACCGCTCAAGCAGCACTCGCCGGTCGCGTTGTGGGTCGGCGGTATTCCCGGCGCGATCCCACCTTTGATGGGCTGGACCGCCGTGCGCGGGCACATCGAAGTCCCCGGCCTCGTGCTGTTCGCGATCCTGTTCTGCTGGCAGATTCCGCACTTCATCGCGATCGCGATCTATCGCAAGGAAGACTACGCACGCGCCGGCCACAAGATCCTGCCGCTCAACGTCGGCCCCATCGCGACGAAGCTGCACGCGGTCGCATGGGCCGCGATGCTGGTGCCCTGCTCGCTCCTGCTCGCGCCGCTCGGCCTCGTGCGTCCGTGGTACCTGCCGGTCGCGACGATTCTCGGCGCCGTGTTCCTCGGATGGACCGCGTCGGGATTCGCGAAGACCGACGAAGCGGGAACGCGCGCGTGGGCGCGGAGCACGTTCATCGTATCGCTCGTCTATCTCACCGCGCTCTTCATCGCGATCAGCGTGAGCGCTCGCTGAACGATGGGCGACGCGGCCGGGGACGACACGCGCGAAGCAGAGCGAGAAGCGTCGGCTGAAACGCCCACTGGCGAACACCGCAAGCTCGCCGCCTCGCCGTGGTTCTGGGTCGCGATCGTCTTGGCCGCGTTTTCGATTCCCGTCGCGCGCACCTACCTCCGCGCCCACAGCGCACCGGCGGTGGGCGTGCTGTGGCAGATGCCCGACTGGTCGCTCACCGATCAGAACGGCCACGCGTTCGGCGCGCGCGAGCTGCGGGGCCGCGTCTACATCGCGAACTTCATCTTCACCACGTGTGCGCTCGAGTGTCCGAGGCTGACCCGCGAGATGGGTCACCTCGCGCCGGACGTCGCGCGGTTCGGCGATCGCGTGCACCTCGTGTCGATCTCGGTCGACCCGGTCAACGACACGCCCGAACGACTGCGCGAATACATGGCGCGCTATCACGCCGACCCGAATCGCTGGACCTTCGTGACAGGGACCGAAGACGCGGTGATGCGGGCGGTGACGGCGGGTTTCCGCGTGGGCGTCGAACAGCCGGCGCGCAACGCGGACGGAACGTTCAATCCGGTCGACCTCGCGCACTCGAATCGTTTCGCGCTGGTCGATGCGCGCGGGCGATTGCGCGCCACGTATCTGGCCGACCCGGACGGTGTGCGTGACCTGATGCGCGACCTCGCAACGGTCGTCGACGAACGGTGAAGCGATGAGTGTGGCTCTCGGTGAAATTCTCCCGCGCGTGAACGCCACGTTGAACGCGACCTGCGCAGTGCTGCTGGTGATGGGGCGCGCGCGCATCGCGAAGGGCGAACGGGTGCCGCATTCGCGCTTCATGCTCGCGGCGGTCGTGACGTCGTCGGTGTTCCTGGTGTCGTATCTGCTGCGCGTGTACCTCACGGGCACGACGCGTTTCGTCGGCGCGCCGTGGCTGCGGCTGAGTTATCTGGCGCTACTTCTCACGCACACCATCGCCGCCGTGGTGGTGCTGCCGTTCATTCTGCGAGCCTTCTATCTCGCGCTGAACAAGCGCTTCGCCGAACACCGTCGGGCGGCGCGATGGGCGTATCCGATCTGGCTCTATGTCTCGGTCACTGGCGTGCTCGTGTACGTGATGCTCTATCACGTGGCCGCCGCGCGGATTCATCAGTCGCTGTAGTCATCCGCGCTCGAACGTAAAGAACGCGAGTTCGGGGCGGCACATCAGGCGCACGGGTAACACGCTCGTTCCGATCCCGCGGCTCACATACACGGGGCCGTGTGCCGTGTCGTACGCGCCACACACGAAGCGTCCGCTCGCGGGCGGTACCCACGGTGCGTGATTGCCGATGCGGACCTGTCCACCGTGCGTGTGGCCCGCGAGTCCGAGCGCGAAGCGAGGGGCGTCGCCGGGGAGCTGATCGAAGAGGCCCGGGGCGTGGGTGAGAAAGAGATACGGCTCGTCGTGTGGCACATCGCGAAACGTCGCGGTGACGTCGGCATGTTCCGAGTAGTGATCGTCGGTTGCGGCGACGAGCAAGCCGTCTGCGCGCATCGATTCGTTCACGAGCAGGCGCGCACCGGCGCGTTGGTAGTGTGCGGCGAGCGACGGCATGTGCACATCGCCCCAGTGCTCCCAGTTGCCCATCGTGGCGAGGATCGTGCGTGACGCGCCGCGGAGTGAATCGACGAGCGTCTCGAGGACGGGGAAAGCGCGCTCGGTGTCGATGACGTCACCGGTGAGCACGACGAGTTGCGGCGCACGCGCGGCGACGGCGCGGGCGATTGCGCGGTGGAGCATGCCGAACGAATCGAGGTGCACGTCGGTGAGCTGCGCGATGGTGAAGCCTTCGTGCGCGCGAGAGAGACCGGGCACTGCGATACGGTGGGTGGTGACCTCGAGCCAGCGCGGTTCGAGCGCGAGGGTATCGCTCGCGACCACGAGCCCCGACGCACCGATGGCGCCCGCGAGCATGCGGCGCCGCGAGATCTTGCCGTCGCCCTCGCTCACGCCGCGAGCATAGCGCGCCGATGCGCAGCGGTTGCTTCGCAGAATGCACGCCGCTACTGTCCGCCGCGCTCACGAAGGCGCGCGCCATGATGTCATCGCCCGTCAGCCTCGGCCTTCCGCCGGCCGCGTCGCGCAACGCACCCGTCGTCGACGCGCTCTTTGGGTTGACCGCGCAACTTACCGCGGGCTGCCTCTTCGTCATCGTCGTGGTGCTGGGCTTCCTGCTCTGGCGCTACCGCGCGCGTTCGGGCGTGCGTGCGACCTACCAACGCGGCGCTTCGCGCTTGCACACGCTCGGTGTCGCCGCGCTGGCGGCATTCACGTTCGTGGTGATGGACGTCTCGCTCGCGCGCCGCGCGCTCGCCGATCTCGAAGCCCGTGCGGCCCACACGCACGACGCGATCCGCATCGAAGTGATGCCCGCTCAATTCTCCTGGAACGTTCGCTACGCCGGCGTCGACGGACGATTCGCCACCGACGACGACGTAGTGACGCTCGACGACGTGCACATCCCGATCGGCGCGACGGTGATCGTCGCACTCGCGCCGCGTGACGTGATCCACAGCTTCTTCGTGCCTGCGTTCCGCGTGAAGCAGGACGCCATTCCAGGCCGCGTGACGCACGTCTCGTTCGAAGCGACGCAGCTCGGTGCATTCGAGATCGCGTGCGCGCAACTGTGCGGCGTAGGTCACTACCGCATGCGTGGCGTACTGACGGTGACCTCGCGCGACGCGTACGACGCATGGCTGCGCGCGCATTCGGAGCAACTCGCGCATCGCCCGCCACCCGAACGCGACGCGCAATGGGGATGGGCGTGGGCGGAGTGAGCAACGACCCGAAACACGCGCGCGGCTGGCGAGTGCTGTTCGACAGTCATCATCGTTCGCTCGCGAAGCTGCACCTCTGGCTCGGTCTCGCGTTCCTCTGGATCGGCGGGATCATGGCGATGAATCTCCGCTGGCAGCTCGCCTACCCGCGCCGCATCACGCCGTTCATTCCGCTCCTGTACTTCCGCACCGGCGGCGTCATCGGCCCGGCCGAGTACAACAGCCTCTTCACGCTGCACGGCACGGTGATGATCTTCTTCGCCGTCACGCCGATCGTGATCGGGTGGCTCGGCAATCAAGTCATCGTGCCGTCGATCGGCGCGCGCGAGAGTGCGTTTCCGCGCCTCGGTCTGTGCGCGTGGTACCTCGCGGTG
>CBIHQZ010000327.1:0-7100 GCA_966212315.1 uncultured Myxococcales bacterium | reverse complement strand
GACGCTGAGCCGTATGTGTCGAGATCTGGCGATGTACCTGCTCGACGATGGGAGCGGCGGCGTCACCGAGGCGCTCCCGCAAGCTCTGGAACTCGACCGCGATCCGATCGATTTCCTTGTCCGACAGATCCTCGAGGTCGACCAGCTCGTTGCGCGCGCCTTTCTGCGCACGGATCAGTTCGTCGAGCTTGAGGTGGATCGCGCGGGCATCACGGTTCTGCGTGTTCTGCACGAGAAAGATCATCAGGAAGGTCACGACCGTCGTCGCCGTGTTGATCACCAGCTGCCACGTGTCGGAGAAGTGAAAGATGGGTCCGGAGATCGCCCAGAGGATCACCGCGCCGACCGCCACCATGAACGCCCAAGGCGTGCCGACCGACTCGGCTACACGCTGCGCCCATTTCCTGAAGAGTTCGCGCATGGGCTCGTGCGGAGCAAGCGATGGGCCGCGCGCGTGCCACGTGCGATCGCGCGTGATAATCCAACCAGCGATGCAACGACTTCTCGCCCGGCTCGAACGCCGATTCGGCAACTACGCGCTTCACGGCATCACGTACTACCTCGTCGCGATTCAGGCGTTCGTGTTCGTCGTGGAACTCACGAACCCCGGCTTCGTGCAGATGCTGTCGCTCAATCGTGAGCTGATCATGCGCGGGCAGGTGTGGCGTCTGTTCACGTACCTGTTCATCCCGCCGACGATGAGCCCGCTGTGGGTGCTCTTCGAGCTGTACTGGCTTCACTTGATCGGGACGTCGCTCGAAGCGCAGTGGGGCTCGTTCCAGTATCAGCTCTACTGGATCGTCGGGATGGTGCTCACGACCATCGCGGCGTTCGGTTTCAATCTCCCGGCAACGACGAACGTCGATCTGTTGATGTCGTTGTTCCTCGCGTTCGCGACGCTGTTCCCCGACTTCGAGATCCGCGTTTTCTTGTTGATCCCGGTGAAAGTGAAATGGCTCGCGCTGCTCGATGCCGCGGCGATCCTCGCGCGCATCGGTTTCGCGGACGGCATGGGAAAGAT
This sequence comes from uncultured Myxococcales bacterium, assembly GCA_966212315.1. Taxonomy (GTDB): domain Bacteria; phylum Myxococcota_A; class Polyangia; order Polyangiales; genus CBIHQZ01. Next base: position 6,079 of record CBIHQZ010000327.1, on the reverse strand, counting down.
CGTGCCGCTGCTCGCGATCGGGAACTACCTGCTGTTCTTCACGCCGACGCTCATCGACCAGATTCGCGCCGGCGCGTTCACGGCGCATCGCGCAGGGGCACGTCGGAAGTTCAAGCGCGACATCACCGAGACGAAGCCGGTCGCTGCGCGGCGGACCTGCAAGACATGTGGCGTGACCGACGAAGACCGCAGCGTCGACTTCCGCGTGTGTGCTTGCGAGAAGTGCGGCGGCGTCGCGACGGACTTCTGTCTCGCGCACGCGCGCAGTCATTGACCGCCCCCGTCCCGCCTATCCCGAGCTGAGTCGCTTCGGCGCGTTCGCATGGAGCACGCGTGCGCCGGTGACACCGCCCGACGGGAGCCCGAGTTGTTTCCGCAGCGCACCGATCGTCATCGCCAGCGCGGCTTCGTACTCGATCTTCCCGTGGAAGAGATTCTCCCCGCGAGCAGCGCGCCGTGCAGCGAGCGCGCGCAACGGGTACCGCGTGTAGGCGAGCATCGCGAGCGATCCGACGATACTCGTCGTGTAGAGCCCGATCTTCGGCGTCGACACGCCCCCCGCCCACTCCCACACCGACACTTCCGCCTCGCCGGCGATATCGGTTCCGTACCCGGTGATCACGTGGTGCAGGTCGTGGCGCATCAGTGCCCAACGATGCGGCGGTGTGTTGGGCACCGAGAACGACACGCCGAGCAGTGAGGCCGGCGTGCGAGGCGCGTCGTAGAGCGCGCGGTCGAAGCCGTTCTCGTAGAGGTACGTCTCGAGGCCACGCGCGACGGTCCATTCGGCCGGGAGGGGCGAGCCGAGAAGGCTGGGTGAGTAGTCGATCACGGGCGAAGAGTGTCTCCCGGGCCCGGCGAAGTGTCATGCGAGCGCTGCGCCGGACGTACACAGCCTTCGTCAGTTCTGTGCACGTCGGAAACGACTCTTCGGTGCGCCGTGCCTCGCGTGCATCCAAATTTCTCGTTTCCAGCGGGTGGATAGAGCGGCGATCCGGCGCAGCGGTTGCTAGCTCCGTCGCCCATCCCGCGACCCAGCCTTTGATGGTGCAGGCACATGAACGAACCAAGTCTCGAGCAGCGCATCTCGCAAATCGGCGCAAGCCTCGACTCCCTGCTGGCGTCGCTCGAACGCCAGCACGCCACCCTCGAGGCCGTGCGCAAGGAACTCGATGCACGGCGCAGGCTCGATGCCGTGTGCGCCACCACCGGAACGCTCGCATCGGTGACTTCCGCCCATGACCAGTGAAGCGATCGGCACGTCGCGCGGGCCGACGTTCGCGACGGCAAGGGGCGCTGTTCCGCTGCCGCCTCAGTGGTCGCCGCATCTCCGGCCGTACACGACCCCGTGGGCTCTCGGCGCGATGATCGAAGTGTCGACCCTTCCCTCGGCACTCGCGCTCGGCGCGCCTTCGAAGGTGTGGATCGCCGTGCGGTACGACGAATCGAAGCGCGCGTTGATCGCCCTCGGCGTCGCGTCGGATACCGGGATCGTGCCTTTCGATCAGCTCCACACCCCGTGGGCCGCGTTCTGGCTCGAGACGCTTTCGGAAGCATTCGAACGCGAGATCCGTCGCCGGCGCGTGACCCGTCCGCTTCGCGGCCTGTAGCCGGCCCGCCCGATCAGGGCGCGGACCACGTCGGCAGCGTCAGTTCCACCTCCGTGAGCCCCGGCCTGCTGGCTACGCGCATCGATCCGTCGTGCTGGGTCAGCGTCGCTTGCGCCAGGAACAATCCCAGCCCCATCCCCTGCCCCGGATCGCGCGTGGTGAAGAACGGTTCCGCGACGTGCGCGAGATCTGCGGCCGGAATGCCGACGCCGCGATCGCTCACGGTCACCCGCAATGCATCGGCGCCCGCACGGCCGACACGCACATCGATCGCACCGGTGCGTCCGTCGACGGCCGACCATGCGTTCTCGAGAAGGTTCTTCAGCGCCTGACGCAGCAACGTGGGGAGAATCCGAGTCTGCGCGACACTCGCGTCGTCATCGACCCGCGTCGCGATCGATCCCGCACCACGCATTGCGCTCCACTCGTCGACCACGGCGGTCACCCACGCGCCGAGTTCCACCGCGACTCGCTCTTCGCTGTCGGGTTCGTGCGAGCGCAACTTCGCAAGGATCGCGGTGCAACGCCTGATCTCCTGTCGAATGGTTTCCGCCTGCGTTCGTGCGTCGGGCCGATCGCCGAGCACCTCGACGAGTTCCGACGCGAGAATCGCCACAGTCCCGAGCGGGGTGTTCAGTTCGTGCGCCGTGCCCGCCGCGAGCGTTGCGAGCGATGTCATTCGTTCCGCGCGGACCGCTTCGATCTCACGCCGGGCCAGCATCTCGTCGCGCTGACGGAACGCGGACGTGACGCGATCGACGAAGAACCACAGACACCCCGCCGTGAGCGCGAACGCGACCCACATGCCGCGCACGTGCAGCATGAACATCGAACCCGAGTGCCACACGTGAATCGCTTCGGGCCGCGCCATGAGCAGCGCGCCGAATGCGACGACGGCGCCGATTGCCACGACGAGACTCCATCGCCGCGGAACGAGAATCGCCGCCAGCGCGACCTGCAGCACGTAGAGCGTCGTGAATGGATTCATCGCGCCGCCGGTCCACACGAGTAGCCCGGTGAGCGCGCCGACGTCGAAGAGCAGGTGCGCCGCGATGGCACGGGGGTGCAGCGTCCGCCCGCGCCGAAGCCAGAGCCAAAGACCGACATTCAAAGCAGCCGTGCACGCGACGATCGCGACCAGCGGGAACAACGGAAACGGCGCGTGAAGCAGATACCGCACGCCGAAGATCGACGCGATCTGCGCCGCGATCGCAGCCCAACGAAGGCGAACGAGCCAGTGCACTTCGACGGGGTTGAGGGCTCGGGTTCGCAGCATGGGATTTCGGACCGTCACCGACGCAACGTCTGCTTCTGCAAGCGACGTTGCAATGTGCGGCGATGAACGTTCAACCGCCGCGCCGCTTCCGAGATGTTGCCACCGCATTCTGCGAGCACACGCTGCACGTGCTCCCAGTTCGCGCGGTCCAACGACGGAGTTTCGTTCGCGCCGGTTTCGCGCGGAACGACCATGGTCGAGAACGCGGCTTCGATCTCGGCGGGCTCGGCGGGCTTCGTGAGAAAATTCACCGCGCCGGATTTCATCGCTTCGACCGTGCTCGGAATACTTCCGAAGCCGGTGAGCACGATGACCGCGATGTCCGCGAATCGCTCACGCAACGCACGCAGCACGTCGAGCCCGGAACCACCCGGCATGCGTAGATCGACGATCGCTCGGTCAGGACTGAAGCCCGCGCACGCCGTCAGTGCTTCGGCGGGTGAGCCAGCGCTTCGGACTTCGTAACCACGTCGCACGAATGCCGCGGCGAGCGTCTCGCGAAACACCCGATCGTCGTCGACGACGAGCAGCTTGCATGCGGGCTCGCGGTCAACCATCGGTGCGCGCTCCGCGATTGTGCGTCGCGAGCGGCGCACGCGGTTCGACGGGGCAGCGCCGCCATGCGGACTCGACACCCGAGTATCCGATCGAGAGCCCTATCCGCAGCGTGGCCTCTGCATTGCGCCCGAGCCCTGGAACCGGCACATCGCTCGCGAGCGTGAGGCCGAGTCGCAACCCGCTGGGGAGATGCGCGCTTCCCGCGAGACCCATCGAGGTGCGCTCCTGCCACGAGCCTTCCACGTCCTGTCCGTGCATCGTCACGTCGCCCTCGATGGACCACTCGCCGATTGCCGACAGCGCGAAGACATCCGATGCGAAGAAGGTCACGCCGACTCGTGCTGATCCGCGCGGACCGAGCGCACGCGCATAGCCGGCCGATTCGTCGGGCGCCCGCAACGCGCCCTCGAGTGCAACGAAGGGCTGCCATCGTTCTGCGAACGTGCGGCGGAAGTCCGCGCCCAGTGCAAACTCCCACGCGCCGAGTCCGAACGCTCCGACGGCACCGGCGGTCGATCCGTACGCAGGCTCGACGCTGCCGCCCGTCGGCGCGCGAACGGTGAGCCATGTGGACATCGCAGGTCGGGTCGCGTGCGACGGGTCTTCCGCGAGAACGTCGAAGCGGGCGCGCAACGCGAGGTCGGTCGCACCACCGCCGATCGTGTCGAGACCCGGCGCGCTCAAGTGCGAGATTCCCGCGCCGCCCGTGATGGACAATTCGAGCGGACGAATCACGCGCACGGCAACCGCGAGTTGCGCGCTGAGATCTTGTGCCGCGACCGAAGCGGGTTGCGCATGCACGCGACCACTCCAGTCCCAGCTCCCGATCTCGGTGCGCGCCATCGTCGCGAGCGTCACGTTCCAGCGTTCGTCGGCAGCAGTCAGCGCGCCGCCGGCACCACCCGCGCCGCGACAAGCACCGCATGCGAGCACGGAACGCGGCACGGCCGAGGTCGCGAGGAGTGCGATCGCACACGAAGCCCACAGCGGGCGAATCGACGCGACGCGGGGAACTCGAACTCGGGACGAAAGTCGGACCATGGCGGCAAAATCGCGGGGGATACTAGGGCACGGCGCCGGCGGGAGAATGCGGTCGATTGTCGCAGGCGCGAGATGCGGCGTTCATTCGACGGCGGCCCACAACGTGGCGCGATCGTCGCCGGTCCCGGTCGCACCGGATGCGAGTCCGAGATCGAGCGCCCATTCGCCGGCCATGGTGAGGGTCAGACCTTGCGCGGTGAAGACGCCGGGCTCGCCGGGAACGATGGTCAACGGGTAGGTCTCGTGCCCGTGTGCGGGCATCCAAGCGCGAAGCGTGAGCAGCGTGGCCGGCGCTCCATCGGTGGTGCGCACGTGCATCGTGATGTCGTTCACGCCGCGATGAATCGGAACGCTCGCAGCGTCGAGTGTCACGGTGTAACGCTGGCCATTCGATGCGACGGGCGTACCGGCCGCGGTCGACTCGGGCGGATCGCCGACGCAGGCGTGCAAGGAGAGCGCGGCGATGAGCGCGGTGCCGGCGCGATGGAGGACAGGGGTGCGGGCGGGATGCATGTCGTGACCGGTGTCGAAGAGTAGTCGACCGCGTCGTCGCGGGCATGCGGTGCGTTGTCGCGGGGACGCAGATCGGACGAGCTGTCAGGCGTCGGTGGACTTCAGTGCGCCGCGCTCGGTCGAACGCGCGCGACCGTGAGCAGACGCTGATCGAACGCGTCGGGCGGACGGCGTCCCTCGTAGATCGAATCGACACCGCCGGCGAGCAATACCGGCGAGAGATACGCGAGGTCGTGCGGGCCGACCGACGTCGCATGCCCAGCGTACGTCACGCTGAGTTCGAACGTGCGATGCGAGCTGTCGTGCGTGGCTTCCGCACCGCGCGCCACGGCGATTCCCGCGGCGCGATCGTTCGACGTGGCCAGCAACACGACATCGGAGCCGCGCGTGACGAGTACTTCGTACGCCGAGCCGAGCCCGCGACGCTGTGCGCGAACCTCGACGTGAACACGATCGCCGCGCGCGAGATCGAGCGCGATCCCATAGGGCAGATGCACTCGCAACGTTCGGATCGCCTCGGGCTCGGATCCCGCGATCACGATCTCGGTGAGACTTCCGGTGGTGTAGCCGCCGTGCACGTCGAGACGTTCGACACGCCGGTCGCCATGGAGCGTGCCCTCGTGCGCGTTCGATTCGACGGACAGAAAGTTTCCGCTCGAATCGCCGCCCGCAGACGTCGTGAAACGCGAGGTCTGCGCGATGGCGGATGCGCCGAACGTGAACGTCGTGATGGCAAGCGCTGCGAATGCGATGACGCGAGGCAACTTCATCGTGAATGCTCCGTAGTACGTGCGACACGCGCGGGCATCCCCCGCTTGGCTCGTCACCAACTGGGATCGCTCGCGAAGACCGTGTATCAAACCGGGCAATGCCGATCCGCGCCCTCGCCCAGACGATCGCCCGAGCCCCGCTCGCACCCATCGAACTGCCCGATCCGCCGCCGCCCGGCGCTCGCGAAGTCGACGTCGAAGTCACGCACTGCTCGGTGTGTCATTCCGATGTGCACCTCCTCGATGGCGACTGGGGTGACATCGCGCGACCGCTGGTTCCGGGGCACGAGATCATCGGCCGCGTCGTCGCG
>CBIHQZ010000326.1:0-7131 GCA_966212315.1 uncultured Myxococcales bacterium | reverse complement strand
GACGCCTTCGGCCGCGGGCGAACGACGAATGAGCACTTCGGCGAACATGAAGAGTACGACGAAGTAGACGTCGCTCGCCTCGCTGATCCGACTGATCGCGGGGCGTTAGGGAACGAGACGAAGTATCGCGAGCCAGATCCAGCCCATGAGCGCAGTGGGGAGGAGAAGCACCGGGATCCATCCCTGGCCGTGCACGGTGCCGCGGCCGAGGAGCACCGGGAGTCCTTCGTTCACGCCGAGAAGAATCAACGCGCTCGTGGTGAGTGCGACGCGTGCTGTCGCGACGAGGCGCTCGCCGCGTTCGGCTTCGCGCACGACGGCGCGGTCGGCCATTTGCGTGGGCGAGAGAGCGAGTGCGGGCGGCAGGAGCGAGGCGTTCGGCGGCGGAGGACTCACGCGGCGAGGGTATCTCGGGCGCGGCGAGGTGCGTCGGGTGCGCACCGCTGCGACGCAACCAGACCACCGTCACTTCAGATCGTCGGCCGTCTCGGCGTCGGCTGATTGCCGTGATGCAACTCGATGCGCGAGCCCGGATGCTCGGGCGTCGCGAAGACGCCGTGCCATCCCTCGGGGATCTGCGGGTCGGTCCAGAAGAACATCCAGCGCGCGTCGGGGGGCGAGAGGTTCACGCACCCGTGCGACATGCGCCAGCCGAAGTTGTTGTGCCAGAACGCTCCGTGCATGGCGTACGACTCGTAGAAGTACTGCGCCCAGGGAACGTCTTCGATGCTGTACGGCCCGTCGCTCGCGGTGTCGCCGTCCATCGTCGTCGTCACGTGCTTGCCGCGAATGCGGAAGCTACCCGCCGGCGTTTCGAAGCGTTCGAGTTCTTCACCCGTGCGGCGGCCCGTCGAGACGAGCGTGACGTACACCGGCCGCGCGCCCTCGTACGCGACGAGGATCTGTTGATCGATGTCGACATCGACCCACCGCTCGTTCGGCCCCGTTCCTTCGGGGGGAGTGCGCAACGTGGCGATACGAACGTTCCGCGACTCGACCGCGAGTCCGTCGCTCGTCGGATAGAACGTGCGCCCTCCGATCTCGACCGCGGAATCCGATGACAGCTGCACTGCCGTCAGCCGCGGGAGGCGATGGTGCTGGCTCGCGCCGCGATTGTTCGCGGTGAGTCGATAGTTCCATCCCGTGAGCGACACCATGAATGCGAACGGCAGCGTGTGCTCGGTACCATCGAGCACCACACCCGAGAACGTCGGCGCCGTGTGCAGGATCGAGAGTGGTCCTTCGCGCACGAAGCCGCCGCTCTGCGTGCGCCAGTAGCGATCGCCCGTCGAGCGGCTGAGCACGGTCCGATCGAGTGACAGATACATGCCGCGCAACAATCGGCGCACCACCGGGCCACCACGTTCGCCGCGTAGATCTCGCAACGACGGTTCGCCGTTCGGCGTCTCGGTCGACGTCGCGGCAGGCGCGGTCGGCGTTTGCGCGGTGGCAGCGTTCGTCCCCGTGCGAGTGCGCGAGGTGCTGCCGTTCGCATTGGCAGTGGTCGTCGTCGGCGTCGCGGTGGCTGCCGTCGTCGCGGCATTCGTCGCAGTCGTCGAAGGGTCCGGCGTCGTCGGTTCGCCCGTGCTTCCCGCGGTCGCCGTCGCCGCGGGATCGGTCGCCTCGGCAGGCGCGCCCGCTTCGTCGTGCTCGTGACGGAAGCGCCACGGCTCGTACACGCGCAACGTGTCTTCGCTCGGTGGCTCGCGATACATCACCGGCGTGCCGTAGACGACCGCGTACTCGTACGGCATCCCCGCATCGAGCATCGGCTGCGTCGGACGCCGGAAGCTCCGCGTCGGATACGGCACCGCGAGCGCCCCGCCCACGCAGATGTACCCGCCGCCGACCAGGTGATACCAGCCGCCCTCGGGATGATCGCGATGAACGGGACACGTCTCGCGCCCTGCCGGCATTCCTTCGACGCGCGCGACACCGCCTGCGCGCATGTATCCGATCAGTGCGCCATCGCGACGCGGATCGCGACGAATCGGCACCCACGTTCCGAGCGCAACGACCTGCGTCGGCGGTGTGAACGTCGGGCCGCTGTCCGCGCGCCCGGCGTCGGCCGTGCTGCTCGGTGCAGCGTCGTGCGCATCGGTGGCGGCGTCGACGGCGTGCGTTGCGTGGGCGTCGGGTGTTTCCGCGCGATGCGAGCAGGCGCCGAGCGCGATCACGAAGGTCGCGAGCGATACGCCGAAAGCGAGGGGGCGGGCTGTCAAAACGCCGACCGTTTACGACGCGTGCGCGCCCCGGGCAAGAGCAGTCGCGCGTTCGATGCCCTGCGCGCCGCTCCCGAGCGATGCCGTGGTGGTGATTCGTTGCGCATTCGATGACCGCGAAGCTGATCGCCAGCGCACGCGATCCCGACGGCAGGCCCCCGCATGCCACACTCGCCGCAATGATTCGGAACTCGAAACGCGCGCGCGATATCTTCGCCATCGCCTCGGTGCTCGTCGCCATCGGCCTCGCGGCCTGCGGGAATGGCGTATCGCCCGCCGATGCAGGGAACGATGCGATCGCACGCAACGACGCCTTCACCGACGCGGCGCGCTGCGACGGCGGGACCACTGCGTGTGCGAACGGCTGCGTCGCACTCGACACGAGCATGACGAACTGCGGTGCGTGCGGGCATGCCTGCGCGGTCGGTGAGATCTGTCGAACAGGCGCATGCGTGTGGGACGGAACGTGCGCGGGCGGAAGACTCCCGTGCGACGGCGTCTGCATCGACGTCTCGAGCGACCCGACCCATTGCGGCAGCTGCAGTCACGCTTGCGCGACGGGTGAACTGTGCGTGAGCGCGACATGCGTACCGCCATGCGCGACCAGCGAGACGCGCTGCGGAACTGCATGCGTCGACGTACTCACCGACGCTGCCAATTGCGGGTCGTGCACGCACGCATGCACGCAAGGCGACGTCTGTCAGGGCGGCACGTGTCGATCGGCCGTGTGTCCCGCGGGCCAGTTTCTCTGCGGCGCCGCGTGCGCCGACCTCGCGGCCGATCCGATGAACTGCGGAGCGTGCGGCCAGACATGCCCCGCCGGCGTGCCGTGCGATTCCGGGCACTGCGGCACCACCGGACCTTGCACCGCGGGAATGATGTTCTGCCTCGGCGCATGCATCGACACGCAGAGCGATCCTCAGCACTGCGGCGGATGCCTCACGATGTGCCCGACCGGTATGGTCTGCACCGATGGCGTCTGCGGCGCGATGCCCGTGATGTGCACGGGTGGTTCGCGCAACTGCGGCGGCACGTGCGTGTTCGTGTCGAGCGACCCGCGCAACTGCGGATCGTGCGGCAACCTGTGCAGCGGCACCCAGCAGTGCCTCGGCGGGATCTGCCGCTGATGATCGCCGAAGCTCGCGTGCGCGTCGCGAGATCGAGCGTTGACTGGCGCGCGTCGATGCCGCAGATTGCGCGCCGCTCGCGTGGGTCGTTAGCTCAGTTGGTTAGAGCAGCGGACTTTTAATCCGTTGGTCCCGGGTTCGAGTCCCGGACGACCTACCAGAAATCCGCAGTGAAACGCGGGTCCCGTCCCGTTCAGGGTTGCGTCGGCGCCATCGTGAAATCCCCGCCCGGGTAGAGCCCCACCTTGCGGTTGTCTTCGCTTCCGAGCAGGCCGCAGTTTCCCTGCGACGCGTACACGTCCCCGGTGCCGTCGGTGTACACGCAGTAGTTCTGCGCGGCGCTGTGCAAACGCATCGGGTAGCGCATGTCGAAGCCGCCCTGGTCGTACCGCTCCGCGGTCCACTGCTGCGCGCTGCTCGCCATGTCGCAGGGTGCCATGCCGAGCGCACCGGCCCATGTCGATGCGACGAGGCACTGCATGGTCGCGAGGTTGCGAAACACGCGATGGCCCCCGCCCACGTCGACGACGTCCCATTGCTGGTTCGTCTGCGTCGCATCGCAACTCGAGGTCGACTTGATGTCGCCGCCGTTGTCGTAGAGACACCGCCCCGATCGCATGCGCAACGCCCAGAACGCAGGCGCGCCGTTGGGCGTCGGATCGCAGGCGTCGCCGATGCCGTCCATGTCCGCGTCGAGTTGCGTTGCGTTCGCCGCCATCGGGCAGTTGTCGCGCGCGTCGATCACGCCGTCTGCGTCGGTGTCCGGGTCGCTCACCGTGTCACACGCGTCGCCGAGCCCGTCGTGGTCGCTGTCTTCCTGCATCGCGTTCGCGACCATCGGGCAGTTGTCGCCGTCGTCGGGCACACCGTCGCGATCGCCGTCCTGCGTGCTCGTGCTCGAGTCACACGCGTCGCCCTGCGCGTCGAAGTCCGCATTCGCTTGCGTCGGGTTCGGGACGTCGGGGCAGTTGTCGTAGTCGTCGAACACCCCGTCGCCGTCGCGATCGGACAATGGCGCAGGCGGTGCCGGGCAGCCGCCGGGTTCGCAATTCCAGTCGGGATAGACGTAGTTCACGACGAGGTTGTCGGGCGCACACATTTCTTCGGCGATCGGATCGGCGGTGCACGCGACCGAGAAGTAGCTCCCGTTCGCGCGCGAACTGCCGCCGATCACGACGTGCGATGCGACGGTGCCCGTGAACGCGCCGCTGATCATGACGGTGCCGCTCTCGCTGCCGTTTCCACCGAAGTCGGTGTCCTGCACGATCTGCCCGTCGACCGTGAGCGTGACGTCGAGCGGAACCGTCGCCGCAGGATTCGCTCCGTGCGGATCCATCGCGTAGTCGTGCACGTTCACAGTGACGGTGTTGACGCACCCGCGATACGTGAACGTGCTGATCGCTCGAAGCCCGCTCAGCGAGACGTCCCAGTCGATCGTCCCCATTCCGCCATCACACGCGGCGTGCCACGAGCCTGCGCCGCCCGGGTTGTGGCAGCTGTTGAGACGACACTGCATCTCGTCTTTCCATGCGACGAATGCGCGCGCGAGAACGTTGTTGTCCCACGGAAGTGGCGGTTCTCCGCGCGGCGTCAGATCGCAGACGTTGCCGATGCCGTCGTGATCCTCGTCGCTCTGATTCACGTTCCAGACGTTCGCGCAGTTGTCCGCGCTGTCGGGACGACCATCGCCGTCGGCGTCGGGCGCGCCGTTCGCTTCACACGCGTCGCCGATGCCATTCGCGTTGCTGTCGACCTGATCGGGATTCGCGTCGGTCGGGCAGTTGTCGGCGTTGTCGAGCACGCCGTCGGAATCGCGATCGCCGTCGCGAGGCGTGCAGTCGAGCACGAAGTTGCCTGCGACGTTCGCGACCACGTCACCGTCGCGACCGGGCCAGTCGAACGCGATCTTGATGCCGCGGATCGCCGATGCGCCCGTCGCGTTGCCGCACGTGAGCGTGATGATGTTCGAAGCGGTGAGCGCCGCGGTCGTACCGCCGGAGCAGCGGCCATCCGCGTAGACCGGCTCGCTGCCATCGGTGGTGAAACAGACCGCGTGGCCTGCGAGACCGACGATGCGAACGTCGCCGGTCGCGGCGTGGAAGTCGTGATTGGGATCGGGATCGAAAACGTCGCCCGGCGAAGGGACGGGAGGCGGGGAGGAACACGCGATCGCATTCGCCATCAAGCCCACGAAGAACAGCGGCCCGAAGACTCTCATCGCGACGATCGTACTGTGATCAGCCAACGAGGAGCGACGCGATCGCGCGGCGGCGCTTCAGGCCTGTGCCTTCACGAGCGTCTGCAGTTCGCCCTTCTGGAACATGTCGCGAACGATGTCGCATCCGCCGACGAACTTCCCGTCGACGTACAGCTGCGGAACCGTCGGCCAGTTGGTGAAGTCTTTGATCCCCTGCCGGATGTCCGCGTCGGCGAGCACGTTCACCGTTTCGAACTCCACACCCACTTGCTTGAGGATCTGCACCACGGTGTTCGAGAAACCGCACTGCGGAAAATTCTTGGTGCCCTTCATGAACAGCACGACGCGGTGCGATTCGATCGTCTGCTGAATCTGGCGCTTCACGTTCTCGTCCATCTCTTCACTCCGTCGCGAGCGCGCGTTCGAGCACGCCGCGATCCCCGAACATTCTGCATTCCGGTCCGTTCGACAAGTGTGTCGCGTCGCCGCGCGCGTGACGCACCGCGCGTTTCGCAAACCGAGTAGGCTCGGCGCCCCATGCGACTCGTGAAAATCGGTCTCGGTTCGGTGAATCCCACCGTGGGCTCGGTGAAGAGCAATGCGGACCGGGTGATCGCCCAGGCGAAGGAGATGGCGGCGGCCGGGATCACGGTCGGGTGCTTTCCCGAACAAGTGATCGGCGGGTATCCGGCCGAAGACCTCGTGCAATGGCGCGGCTTCGTGGATGCGCAGTGGCGCGAACTCGAGCGCATCGCGAACGAAACCTTGGCGAGCGCGGCCGTGTACGTCGTCGGCGTCGCGGTGGCGCTTCGGGGCCATCTCTACAATTCGGCCGCGGTGCTTCACCACGGCAAGGTCGTCGGCATCGTGCCGAAGGAGAAACTCCCCACCTACAACGTGTTCTACGAATTGCGGACGTTCTCGCAGGGGGCGCCGTGGATGGTCGACGAGGTTCACGGCGTGCCCTTCGGCGACATGGTGTTCGAGTTCGACTTCGGCACGCTGGCGGTCGAGGTGTGCGAGGACATCTGGTCCCCCGACGGGCCGATGCGACGACGCTGCTATGCGGGCGCCGAGCTGGTGGTGAATCTCTCGGCTTCGCCGTTTCGAATGGGCGTGATGGGGACGCGACGCGAAATGCTCGCGACCCGATCGGCCGACAATCAATGCGCGCTCGCATACGTGAACGCCGTCGGCGCCAACGACGGGCTGATCTTCGATGGCGGCGCCTTCGTCTTCTCGAACGGGCGCCCGATCCTCGAGGGCCCGCGCTTCCGCGACGGATGGGTCGACGCGACGGTCGATCTCGATCGCACCGTGCGACTGCGAACCGAGAGCACCCGTGGCGACTCGACGCGCAGGCGCATCTGGCAACGGCGCGTTCGGTCACGCGCGTGCGAGCAAAAGGCGCGCCGAGCGACCGCAGCGCGCTGAGGTACCCGGTGCCGCGCCACGGCAGCTTCTTTCTTCCCGGTCCGCCCGCGCAACGCACTGCGCGACAGGAGTTCTGCGAAGACCTGCTCGACGCGCTCTCGCTCGGCATCGGCGACTACTACGAGAAAACCCGCGCGTTCAAAGGCATCGG
>CBIHQZ010000325.1:0-7144 GCA_966212315.1 uncultured Myxococcales bacterium | reverse complement strand
CGATGGCGGCGGGAGGTGAGAGCCGCCAGCCAGATCGTACGGGCGCCAGAAGCGTCGAGTGCGCCGTGCGCTGTGTTTGTCTCGCTGACGAATGCGCTCTGGATGCATTGCGCGGGCGTCCGCGTTGAACGTCGCCTCCGGCACACCCCATCTCCGTCGCTCGCCACATGCCGCTCGGCGCCCGTGACGTTGCCGACCCGCCGCACCTGAACGAGCGCAGTTCACCACTCACGCCTCATCCTTCGAGCCCCTCTCTCGACGATGCCTGCGCTCGCGCGCTCATGCTGGCATCGGAGGGAGAGGGGCGCGCGGCAGCGGGGGTGAGGTTCCCCCCTCTCACCCCATCAGAAAGTGCACGTTCGCGCTGGCAATCGGCTGCTCGCGCGACGTCTGCCAGGCCGTCACGCTCACGTTCGCGACGCGCCGCCCGAGGCGCGTGATGGTCCCGGCGGCGTACGTGTCCTGTGCTCGACCCGAGAGCAGATAGTCGATCGTGAGGTTGATCGTCTTCGGCAGGATCAACTCTTCCGCGCGCGCGAGCAGCGTGAGCGCCGCCGTCGATTCCAGCAGCGCACCGATCGTTCCGCCGTGCAGCGCCGGGAGCCCCGGGTTGCCGATGAGGTGTTCGGCGAACGGCATCGTGCACACGAGGTCGTTGTCGCCATGCGCGACGCGGAGCCCGAGATAGCTCATGTACGGGATGCCTCCGACGAGCGCGGTCCAATCGCGCGTCGTGCGGGCAGCGAGCAATGCATCGAAGACGGACGACATCGCGCGCGACCTACTTCGCCGGCCGCAACGAGCGGCCCTTGGTGTGAAGCATGAACGTCGACGATGTGGCCGCGATCGGATCGCGCTCGTCGTCGAGGAACGCGAAGCCGCGCACGAACGCAACGCTGCGTGTGACCTTGTAGCACTCGGCACGCGCGAACACGTCGCGCCCCGTCTGCGCGGGTTTCAGATAGTCGATCCGCAGATCGAGCGTCGCGATCGGCACCGGCGTTCCGATGCGGATGTACACCGACGCGCCCGATGTCGCGTCGAGCAACGCGGTGATCACGCCGCCATGGAGCACGCCTGTTTCGGGGTTGCCGATCCAGCGCGCATCGAACGGCAGCTTCATCGTCACGCCCACCGCATCGAAGTCGACTACGTCCATTCCGAGCGCGAGGTTGTGGGGGATGAAATCGCGGAACGCGCCTCGCAAGATGCGCATCCGTTCCTCGCGATCGACGCCGTCGGAATTCGAATCGCGGCTCATGCTCTCTCGCTCAATTCCGGGTCGGCGCGACGACGATGCGCGCGCACCAGTCGACAAAGAGAAGTCCGTGCGTGTTCCGAATCGTCGCGAGCGCAGCGGCATCGAGCGGCGGCGCCTTGCGCGTGCGATCGGGAATCATTCCGCACACCGTGACTCGCCCCTCGGGCGCCACGCCGTACACCGTGAGACCACTCGCCGTGCGAAATGCGAAGCCGCTGTCGACCGCGTGCTCATGCCCGCGCAGTGCAAACGCGTCGAAGGTCGTGGTCACGTGCTGGAAGGCGCCGCGCAACGCATCGAGCCATACCGTCGTTCCGCGAAGCGGCGCGGTGGCTTCGCGGCGGACGTGACAAGCGCGATATCCCGCGTCGAGCCGCTGCTCGTCGTGCACGCGCTGAATCGCCGCGATCTCGGCCCGCACTGCATCGAGAGCGTCGATGTGCACGAACTCGATCTGTCGCCAATCGTCCTCGGGCAGGTCGAACACCGCGCCGGTCGGTCGCGGTGAAGTCGCTGTCGGCGTGGCATCCGCGATCGTCGGCACGCTGAACAGCAAGCGGGAGGGATCGTCGTGCCGCGCGGGCGCTGGCGGCGGCGCGACGACGTGTCGCATCTCGAGTCGCAATTCGCCGCTCGCTTCGAACCCTTCCGCATCGGCAGGAATGGCGCGCAGCACTTCCCAGTTGTCGTCGCCGAGATGGATCACGGTGGCGGCCTCGAAGCTGCGCGGCAGTCGCGAGGGCGGGATGTCGACGATGCCGAGAACGCTTCCGTTGGACGTATCGACGAACGTCACGCGGATCGTGGCCCTGCTCATGCGCCGTGCATATCGCGAAGCCATGCATCGTGCACGCAGAACACCTATAGTCCCGCGCCCCATGGCACGGACACTGTTCTACACGGCGCGTTCCCCGTTCGCGCGAAAGGTTCGCATCGTTCTTCGCGAGAAGAACCTTCCGTTCCAACTCGTCGAAGTCGATCTCGCCAATCGATCGCCCGAGTTCGTGCAGATCTCTCCGCTCGGCAAGGTCCCGGTGCTCGTCGACGAAGACGGCACCACGCTCTTCGATTCGACCGTGATGCTCGAGTATCTCGACGACCGATACCCCGCGATCCCGATGCTCGGCGCCGACTGGCGCGAGCGGCTGCAGAACCGCTCGATCGACGAACTCGCCGACACCGTCGCCGAGAACGCCGTCACGGTCTTCTTCGCCCGCACCCGCGGCGACGCACACACCGAAGATCGTGCGCTGGCCGTTGCCCACAAAGCCCTCTCGGAACTCGACCGTCGCGCGCGGGAAAACGCCTGGCCGGTGTCGTTCTCCGCAGCGGATGCCGCTGTCATCGCGGCGCTCGGATATTTCGATCTGCGCCTGGGCCACGAACCGCTCGCGCCCTACATCGCGCTCCTCGCGCGCGCCGGTGCGCATGCGGCGCGGCCATCCGTCGCCGAGAGCGTCCCGCGAGCTTGAATCCAACGTGAACGCGAAACGCCTCCTACCGATCTTCCTCGTGGTGCTGGTCGACGTGTTCGGCCTCACGCTCGTTCTGCCGCTGCTCGCGATCTACGCCGAGCGCTACAAAGCGACGCCGCTGCAGGCCACCCTGCTCGTGTCGGTGTTCGCGTTCTGCCAGCTCCTCTCGGGCCCGGTGCTCGGCCGACTCTCGGATCGCTTCGGTCGCAAGCCGATGCTCATCGTGAGCCAGATCGGCACCTGCATCGGCTTTCTCGTGCTCGCGAACGCGCAAGCCCTCTGGATGATCTACCTCTCACGGGTCATCGACGGCGCGACCGCCGGCAACCTCACCATCGCGCAGGCGTACATCTCGGATCACACCGAGCCCGAGAACCGTTCGCGTGCATTCGCGGTCATCGGCATCGCGTTCGGCATCGGATTCTTCATCGGTCCGTTCATCACGGGCTCGCTCGTGCACTACGGGTTCACCGCGCCGATCTGGCTCGCGGTCGCACTGTCGTTCACCAGCATCATGGCGAGCACGTTCCTGCTCACCGGCGGCAAGCCTCCGCAGCGCGAAGGTCCCGTCGATGCCGCACCGGGTGGCGCGCGGCTCGGCGTGTTCCAGTGGGGCGACTACACGCGCTTCTTCCGTCGGCCGGTGCTGGGCGGATTGCTGGTGCAGTTCTTCTTCTACGCGTTCTCGTTCACGTACTTCACCTCGGGGTTCGCCCTCTTCGGCGAGCGCGTGTTCCACTGGCGCGGTCATCCGTTCGGCCCGCGCGAGATCGGCTACGTGTTCGCGTACGTCGGCTTTCTCGGAATCATCCTGCAGGGCGGTCTCATGGGCCGGTTGGTGAAGCGCTTCGGCGAGCCATCACTCGTGCTCGCGGCGTTCGTGTCGCTCGTTGTGTCGTATGCGGGGCTCAGCTTCGCCACGACGATCCCCGGATTGCTCGCAGTCGCGACGGTGTCGTCCTACGGCAACGGCGTGCTGCGGCCGGTGCTGAGCAGCCTCGCGTCGCAACACGCCGAGCGTCACGAACAGGGCGTCGTGCTCGGACTCGTTCAATCGATGAACAGCGTCGCGGCCATCGTCGCACCGAGTCTGTCGGGGCTGATGATCGAGCACGAATGGCTGCGGCAGTGGAGCTGGCTCCCGGGGACCGCAGCGCTCATCGGTCTCGTGGCGACGCGATGGGGCTCCGCGCGCGTGCAGCCTCGTGCCGCAGATTCGGCAACCGCGCCTGCCGCGCATTGAGTCTCGCGCGCTTGCGTGGGCACTGAGTTTCGCGGGAGAGTTCTCGCGATGCGCGATTGGCTAGCTTCCGTTCGTTTTCTGCTTCTCGCGGCGGCATCGCTGCCGGCGCTCGCGAGCTGCGGCCCTGATCCGAACCTCACGCCCGGGTGCCAGTCGGGCAATCGTTCCCAGTGCGTCGTGCTCGCGTCGATGGGATCGCAGTTCGGTTGTGCGCTGCTCACCGACCACACCGTGTGGTGCTGGGGACGCAACGACGAGAGCCAGCTCGGATACCCGACGGTCGATCTCTGCAACGAAGACATCGGCGGCGGACAGACGCGATCGATCGCATGTCACACGTTTCCTTCGCGCGTGAACGGACTCGATCACGCGAACTGGGTCTCGTCGGGCGGATCGTTCAGCTGCGCGTTGCTCGACGACAACACCGTGAAGTGCTGGGGCGCGAACGCAGTCGGTCAGTTGGGCAACGGACGCATGCTCCCATCGGAGACGCCCGTGCTGGTGAGCGGTCTCTCGAGCGTGAACGTCATCACCACGGGCGCGCGGCATGCGTGCGCGATAGTAGGTGGCGGCGTGATGTGCTGGGGCGCGAACGATCGCGGACAGCTCGGTGCAACGACGACGGCGATGTGTGGCGAGGGAACATCGGCAGTGCCGTGCGCGACGACACCGGTGATGGTGCCGGGATTGCTCGGCGTGGTGAACATCGCAGCCGGCGCGATGCATACGTGTGCGCGCACGGGCGATGGGCGCGTGCTCTGCTGGGGCGACAACACCGAAGGCCAGCTCGGTGTCGGAACCGCGGGGCCGATGAGTCCGACGATGCGTGCGCCGGTGCGAACCGTGTCGCAGCCACTCGGCTCGGTTACCGCGATCGTCGCGGGTGCGTATCACACGTGCGCGTTGCGTGATCCGGGCGTGGTCTATTGCTGGGGGCGCGCGGATCACGGCGAACTCGGGAACACCGTGCCGATGACGACGCCAATGGGATGCACCGATTCGTGCAGTCCGGTCGCGACGCCGGTGCAAGGGCTTCCCGATGCGCCGCCGATCGTCGAGTTCGACGCGGGGATGTCGGACGCGAGTACGGGTGACGACGCCGGTGGTGACATGGACGCAACCGTCGACATGGATGCCGCGGTGACGATGGATGCGGCGCCCGCCGACGCGCGGGTCGATGCACGCGTCGACGCGCGCGGACGCGACGTGATGATGCAACCGTCGATGGCACCGCAGGCGATTTCCGCGGGCGATGGTTTTGCGTGCGCGCTCCTCGCGGACACCACGATTCGCTGCTGGGGACGCGACGACCTCGCGCAACTCGGCGATGGCGTCCCTTCGCCCGATCCGCAGCCCGCGTCGATGCTGATCGCAACGCCCGGCGCTGCTCCGACGAATCCGCTTCAGAACGCGGCAGCCATCGTGTCGGGTCGGAGCGCGAGCTGCGCGCGATTAAGCGACGGCAGTCTTCGCTGCTGGGGGTCGAATCAAGACGGTGCGCTCGGCACCGGCAATCCGAATCAACCGCTCGGCCCCGTGCCGGTCGGATGGTAGTGCCACGATCTCCGTCTGCGCCTCCCTTGCCGCCGCGCCGTCGCGCGGAGAACATGACGCTCATGCACGCTCGATACGCTCGGTTCGCAGCGATTGCCGGTTTCGTTTCGATCGCGTTGTCATGCGCGGCGCCACCCGCGAACAACTCGCGCGACGGCGGCGTGCAGTGCAACGGCGGCTCGTGCATTCGAACGTCCGCGTGTCGCGCGGGCGGATCGGGCGCGCAGTTCCGTACGCAGACCGCGCCGCCCGGCGACCTGCTCCCGGGCGAGCACGCGATGGTGAGCGTCACGTTCGACAACTGCAGCGGGCAGACCTGGACGCGTTCGGACTTCTCGCTCCGTCCCGCCGCCCCGTCGGACTCCGGCACATGGAGCGTCGCGCGCGCGTCGCTTCCCGACGATGTCGCCGATGGCTCGCAGGTCACGATTCCTTTCGAAGTCGTCGCGCCGCTCACGTCCGGGACCTATCCGTTCACGTGGGCGATCCATCACGAAGGCGTGGGCCCGATGCAGGAAGCATCGACGCGCGTCGACGTGCAGGTTCGCTCGAGCGGCGATTGCTCGCAGGCCGGCCCGCCTGCGCGCTTCGTATCGATGGAAGCGCCCCCGCAATTCGCGGCGACCGGCGGCATGGTGCACGCCACGCTGACGTTCACGAACTGCAGCACCGAGACGTGGACTCGCGACGGCGGATTCCATCTCGGCTCGTCGAACGAACGCGACAACACCACCTGGGGTACGACGCGCGTCTCGCTCCCGCAGGATGTTCCGCCGGGCAGTCAGGTCACCGTGCCCGTCGACGTCACGGCGCCCACGCAACCCGGCACGTATTCGTTCTCGTGGGGTGTCGTGCACGAAGGTGTCCGATGGTTCGACGAGGCTTCGCCGCCGCGCACTGTCACCGTTCTCGAGCCCGTCGACTGCACCACGCCCGGGGCAGTCACCCGTTTCGTGCGCGAGACGCAGCCGCCCGGCACCGTCGATCCGGGGCAGTCGTTCCACTCGGTGATCACGATGGGCAACTGCACCGGCGAAACGTGGGATCGCTCGTATCACCTCGGCGCGGCCGCGCCATCCAACGATTCGATCTGGAGCGCCGGGCGAATCGATCTTCCCGTCGACGTGGGAACGGGCTTCGCGATCGACATTCCGCTCGACGCGCATTCACCGGGCAATCCCGGGCCGTACCCCTATCGCTGGGCGATGGTGCACGACGGCGTCGGCGCGCTCGACGAACCGTCACCGCAACACGACATCACGGTGCGCTGCATTCCGCAGTGCGGCGGGCACAACTGCGGCGGCGACGGATGCGGCGGATCGTGTGGATCGTGCGGCGGCGGCGCGACGTGTGAAGGCGGTCGCTGCCAGGACTCGAGCCCGAGCTGCGGCGCGCTTCAGTGGTGGAACACGTACCAGACGTACTTCCACATCGTGGGCGGTTGGAACGACACCGATCTCGGCGTGCGTTCGTCGACACCGATTCAATTGCGACACCGTTCGCGACTCGATCGCACCGGCGTGTACGCGTGGGGCTACATGCCGGAGTTCACCGACCTCGTGACCGGCTACCGCTACCGGCTGCTCCATCTGCGCCCGCAATATCAATGGG
>CBIHQZ010000324.1:0-7148 GCA_966212315.1 uncultured Myxococcales bacterium | reverse complement strand
GGTCTGCGTGTTCGTCGCCGGAGATCCCGACGAAGTCGCACGTGGCGCGGCCAGCACCCTCGAGCACGCGTTGGCGACGCGCACCGATGTGCGGCTTCTCGCGGACGAAGGCGCACGTGCGGCGATGCGCGGAGACTCGTCGGACCTTTCGTTCGCCGACCTGACCAGCGAGCGACGGCGTTTGCGCGGCGACGACAGCGACACCCTCACGCTCTTCACGGTCGGTCGGCGCTACGGCTGCTCGCTCGCGATCGAGATCGCAGCGCGTCCCGAGGGCGTGTGGCTGCGGCGCTACGACGTGCTGCACCACGCGTTCGTCGACGACGGCCGCATCGAAGCGTCGATGGCACCGCTCGTCCCGTCGCTGGCGGTGCTCGCGCGGCGAATCGCATCGAATTCGTTCCATCTCGCGTGGGGTGTCTCCCCGCTCGCACGCACGGTGGTCGTCGTTCCGGTCGCGCCGCGCGTCGTTGCGAGCGTTGCGCCGCCGGCTGCCTCGCAAGTCCATACCAACAGCGGTCCGGGCATCATCGGCTGGGTGGTGGCTGGAGGTGCTGCTGCGCTGTTGGTCGGCGGCTTCCTGATCGCGCAGAGCGTCGCGCCTGGCGCGCCGGTGATCACCGTGTCGCACGGCGTGAGCGCGCCATGAGCGGCTTCTGGCGGCGTTGCCTGGCGCACTTCGCGCTGCTCTTCGCACTCGCGGTGCCGACGCACGCGCTGGCCGCCGAATTCCCGCGATCGATCGGAGCCGACGACGCCGTGCACGTCGCCGACGGCGCCACGCTCGTCGCGCCGCCGGTGCCTGCCGAATACGTGCGTGTGCAGCGCGGGCCGATTGCCATCGCGTACGCGCCGAATCTCGCATCGCAGATCGAATCGACGCTGGCGCACGTCGAGGGCGACACCCGCACACTCGCGCGTCAGCTCGGACTGCACGAACTGCCCGCGCTCGAGGTGCGTCTCGTTCCGGACCCGGACGCGATGAGAGAACTGGCGCCCGTCGATGCGCCGCCGCCGGTGTATGCGGTCGGTGTCGCGTACCCGCACATCGGACTCACGCTCGTGTCGTCGAGCGCGCCCGGCACGCACGAAGCGGCGGACATTCGGCGCGTGCTGCGCCACGAGATGTCGCACTTGCTGCTCGAGGTGACGACCGAACACGCAGCGATTCCGCGATGGTTCAGCGAGGGCGTCGCGGTGCATCAGGCCGGTGAGTACTCGTACGAGCGCTTCACCACGCTCGCGGTCGCGTCGTTCACGCGCGGCATCGTGCCGTTCCCGCAACTCGACGCGGCGTTTTCGGGAAGCAATCACCAGGTCGAGGTCGCGTACGCGCAGTCGGCGGACTTCGTCGGATGGCTCTTGCGACGCGGCGGCGATGCGCGATTCGCGGTGTTGCTCGGGCATCTGCGCGAGGGGATGGCGCTCGATCAGGCCTTCCGGCAGACGTACGAGAAGTCACTCAATCAGGTCGCGGACGACTGGCGCAGCGATGTGAATGTGCGGTTCATCACCGCGCCGTTGTGGGCGGGCACGGGCTTCCTCTGGATGCTCGGGATGGTGTTGCTCGTGCTCGCGTGGGCGCGGCGTCGGAGCCGATCGAAGGCGACGCTCGATCGATGGCAGCGCGAAGAAGAAGCCGTCGAGCGCCGTGCGGCGATGCATCTCGTGCCGAACATCACGTTCGTGACCCCGGGTTTGCACAGCGTGCCGCCGAGCACCGACCCGAAGCACGATCTGAATTAGGGACCCACCGGTCAGCCCTGCCAATGAATTGGCGGGCTACCGTTGAGTTGCCGACCTTCGTCGGAGGGGTGGGGATCGCAGGGAGTTCCGTCGACGTCGATCGTTTGAACGTCCGCAATCAAGCGTGCGGACAATCACGCGCGCCTCGAACCCAGTCGGCGAAGGCCGACGGCTCAACGGTGGCCCGCCAGTTCATTGGCAGGGAATCGAAGTGAGCGTCGACACGCGCACCTTGCGCCCAGTCGGCGAAGGCCGATTGGCAGGAGCGAGAGGAGAGAAGAACTACTCGCCGCGGCGGGGCGCGGTCGGGAGGAAGATGTTCAACGAGAAGTTGATCATCTGGTTCCAGTGGAACGTCCAGTCGTCCGAGTTGACGAGGAAGCGTCCACCGACGTCCGTCGATCCACGCAGGTCACGATCGACCTGGTAGTCCGGGAAGCCCGAACACGAATGCATGCCGTCGGCACCACAACGCTGCGCGGTGGTGTTCTCGTCGAAGCCCGAGGTGTTCCACGAGAACGGGAACGCTCGGTACTCGACCGCGAGCGACAGGAAGTGGGTGATGTAGAAGTTCAGACCGACACCGAAGGTTCCCGTGAACGCGACGCGCGGCGAACGCGCGATCTGATTCGCAAACAGGCCGTTCGGCCCGTCGTAGGTCGGTGCGTTCACACCAGCGGGCGACGTTCCGACGTCGTAGTTCGCACGCTCGGTGACGCCGACGATCGCCAGGCCTGCGAACAGGTAGAAGTCGGTGTCGAGGAAGATGTTCTGGAAGAGCGCCAGCTTTCCACGCAGCGGAATCAAGGTCAGCTGCGGGACCGACACGAACCAGTTCATCTGCCCGACTTGCTGGTTGAATCGCTCGCCGCGCGGAATGTTCGCGCTCGAGTTCGACCAGCCCGAGGTCGAGCTGAAACCGGTGGGATCCGACGGGTTGTCGTTGCCCGCCAGCCCGTCGAGATCGCCCTCGAAGTTGCCGCCAGCGGCCGCGTTCCGACGAATCTGACTCGTAAGCGAAGTCGGCGAGTGAACAACCGCGTAACCACCCCACGCGCCGATCGCGATGAGGTCGTTGAAGTGGTAGTTGATCTGCGCGCCGACCCACATCGTGCGGTCGTACTCGTCCTGCAGGCTGAGACCGAACGTGGGCGCAAGCGAGATGCGCCCCGCACGGTACTGCACGCAGTGACGGCACGAAGCCGCGTTCGCAAGCGGACCACGGATCTGGATTTCCTGTCCCATGGCTGCCGACGCCGCCATGCTGACTCCGAGGAATGCCAGCGCTCCTGCCAATCGCTTCATCACGTTTCCCTCATCAACCGAGTCACGAATCCCAGAGAACAGCGACAACCGCGATTACTTCAGCAGTCGGTACGTCACGCCGAAGGGCAGGAACACGGTGATACCCACCTGCACCATCACGTTGTCCGTGAGGGCGCTGTCACCGAGCCACGTCGCCGCGTCCTGGCGAGAGTTCGGCACCGGCGTCTGACCGCGCATGACCGGTACGTCCTGCTGGGCGATCGAGAGGCGCTCGAGCTGTTCGAGGTACACGTAGTTGCGAAGCTCGCCGACGATACCGAGCCAGCGGTTCACGAAGACGCGCACGCCGACGCCAGCGTCGAACATGATGCGCCAGTCGTAGTTGAACGAGCGCACTTCCGGGTCGACGACCGGGATCGGGCGCGTCCGCATGAATCCGACACCGGCCATCAGGTAGATGTCCCAGTGGAAGATGAAGCGGTTGAACATCAGGAACTTTCCGTACACGGGCACGTACGAGAAGTTCAGCGCCGCGGCCATCTGGTACTCGTTGATCGGCACCACGAGACCACCAGCCGCGCCCATGTTCGGGCCGCTGCTGTTGATGAATCGGGTTCCGCGAGCGACGTGGAAGTCGAGGTCCGAGCGGCCGTTCAACCCCTGGAACCAGAGGAAGTTCGCGCCGACCGCGAGCACGTTCGTCACCCAGAAGTTCAGCCCGATGCCGACGCCGGTGTGCGAGACGTACGGATCGTTGAGCGAAATCGCGACCGTCGGCTGGATCTCCAACCGGTGATTGCGAAGGGCGTAGATCTGCTGGACGGCGGAAATCGACTCGTTGAGGGGATGGCGCGTCGCACGAACGTCGGCGCCTCCGATCCCTTCCAAGCCGATTCCACCACCCGCGTTCGCGTCCGCAGCGGGCGCGTTCGCATCGGCGGCGGGCTGCGCATTCGCGTCCGGCGCGGGGCTGGATGCAGCCTCGTCCGTCGAGAACGTCATCGAGCCCGAATCACCCCCAGCTGTACCCGCGGTGTCGCCTCCAGCAGGCGCTTCAGTTGTCGTCTGGCCGCCATTGCCGCGGCGACCCCGGCGTCGTTGACCCAACGACGTCGAAGGCACTGCGAAGAGCGCGAGACCTAGCAACACACGGGCGATCGTTTCACGGCGCATCGTCACCCCAACTCCGTCTTCGAACAGAAAGCCACGCCAACCATCCCAGAATCAACCGCAATCAGAGGTGGTAACCCATTGAGAATACACGGGTTTCCGTCGGCGCGGGCCGACTATAGCATGTGATTTTCGCGTGCGGCAACACGAAATCATCACAGTACGGACGGTCAGGCCGTCGCACTTTCCACGTCCTCGCCATGGGCGAAGAGCGCATCGGTGAAGTCGTCGGCGTCGAACTCCCGCAGGTCGTCGACCTTCTCACCCACGCCCACGAATCGCACCGGCAGCTTGAACTCGTCACAGATGGCGAGAATGACCCCGCCCTTCGCGGTTCCGTCCAGTTTCGTCAGGACGATCCCGGTGAGTTCCAGCGCGTCGCGGAATTCCTTCACCTGGATGATCCCGTTCTGACCGGTCGTCGCATCGAGCACGAGCAGGATCTCGTGCGGGGCGCCCGGAAGCGCCTTGGTGGCGGCGTCCTTCAGCTTACGGAGCTCGTCCATGAGGGGCGTCTTCGTGTGCAATCGCCCTGCGGTATCGGCGATCACGACCTCGGCGCCTTCCTTGATGCCGGCCGCCACTGCGTCGAACACCACCGCGCTCGGCTTGGAGAGATCCTTCCCCTTCACCACCGGAACGCCGACGCGCTTGCCCCACGCTTCGAGCTGCGCGACCGCGGCCGCGCGGAAGGTGTCACCCGCGGCGAGCATCACCTTCTTGCCCTGCTCTTTGTACTTCGACGCGAGCTTGCCGATCGTCGTCGTCTTGCCGACGCCGTTCACGCCGACGACCAGGATCACCAGCGGCTGACCCGCGGCGGCCTTGGAGCCGAAGGGCGCGGCCGGGACCGCGATGATCTCGTGGGTCACGTCACGAAGCGCGTCCCACACGACGTTCTCGTCGCTGACGTCGGCCTTCGAGAGACGTTCCTTCAGGATCGCGCTCACGTGCTCGGTCGTGCGCGGACCGACGTCGCCAGTGATCAGCGTCTCCTGGATCTGTTCCATCAGATCCGGATCGATTTCTTTCTTCCCGCCGAAGATCCCGACCAGGCGCTGCACCCATCCGCCGCGGGTCTGCGAGAGACCTTTCTTCAGCGCGGTGATGTCACGTTTCGCCTTCGGCTTCGTCTCGACGACGGCAACCGGCGGCGGCGCGATCGGTGCGGCCGGCGTTTCGACCGCAGCCACCGATGCGGGCTCCGCAACCGCAGTGGCTGCACTCGACGTCTGCGCAGCCACCACGCTCGGCTCGACCGGCTGCGTGACGACCGCAGGCTTCGTCTCGACCGACGCCGGCTTCGTCTCGACGCGCGGCTCCGTCGCTTTCGGCGGCGGCAACGGATGCGCCGTCTCGCCCGAAAGTTCGCTCGGCTTCTTGCGCGTTGCGAGGAACGCCACGACGCCAATGGCGACGAGCAGGACGATGATGACGATCGCGGTTCCCATCGGTATCAGGCCTTCCGGCCCACGCGCACACGTCTCCGCGGCGTCGGGGGCGCCGGACTATAGGAAGGCAACTTTCGCTGCGTCAACGCTCCCTTTGTCGTCGTGACTCGAGGTCATCAGCGAGCGAATCGGCGCGCGCGACCGCTTCGGCGTCGGGTGCCTCCGGGCCATACGATCCTTCTTCGATCGCTTGCACGAGCGCGGCGGCATCTGGATCGTCAGCGCGATTCGCGAGCACTTCGCGTGGCGTCGGAAGGGCCGGCGAACCCATCGCACCGGCACGGCGCATCCACGTTCTGGCGCGCTCGAAGAGCTCCTCCCGCCATGATCGGAGCGGTACGCGTACGTGATATTCGCCGCCGCGATCGATCTCACCCGCGAGTGTGCGGGGTGCGTAGCCGGGCGCACGTACCTCGCAATCGAAACGTGTGCCCGACGTGGTTTCCACGGTGTCCGCGACCGGGAGTTCGCCGAGCGCGGGCGTGCGCCACAAGACGACCGCGCCCTCGATGCGAGCCTTCGTCGCGCGATCCTCGGCCAGCACCACGATCTTCACGCGGGCGCCGCGTCCGTCGCCGACGCGCTCGACCGCGGCATCGCCCAATGCCGGCGCGGGAATCGACGCGCGTTCGTCGGTCGGCTCGCGACGGCGCAATCGGAGCGCCACCAGCAGCGCGACGGCCGCGCCGAGCGGAACGAGCGCCCATCGCCACGACACACGACGCGGCTCGGGCAAGGTCCATGCGAGTGTGGGACTGCTCGATGGCAGCAGCCACGGCTCGTGCGGCTCGAACGTTGCGCGCAGTGTGACGCCGGATGCGAGCGCGACCTCGGGATCGAGATCGACGGTGAACATCCCGCCCTCATCGGTAAGTGCAGCCGCAACGACGCGTGTGTTCCAGAAGACCCGCACCGCAGCGCGCGCGACCGGACCGCGCGTGGTGTCGACCGTGCCAACGATGCGATTGGTGTCGCCGGGCACGCGCGCGATCGTCATCCGTGTCGCCGCGCGCAGCACGACGCGACGATCGGCCGAGCGAATCTCCCCCGCACCGTGACGCGCATAAGCCGCGTGCAACGTGATGACCCCGGGTGCATGCAGGCCCGAGAGCGGAAGGCGAAACGAGTGAAAGCCGGTCTCGTCGACTTCGGCCACGCGCGGGTTCGGGTCGTTGTCGATGTACAGCGCGACCGGCCATCCACTCGGATTCGCGGGGACGATCTCGCCCACGTGGAGGGTGACATCGGCCTGGATCTCGTTCGCGGTGATGTCCAGCAATGGCGGCACGCGAAGATCGACGGTGACGAACGGCGTCGCGAGATCGATGTCGGCTTCGACGCGCGCACTCGCCACACTCGCGGTGCCGACCAGTTCGGCAACCGCGTGGAACTCCCGCTGTGACGGATCTCGCGCGATCACGAAGCGCGTCTCGTCGTGGGCGTCGTTGTCACGTTCGTACACATCGACCGGACGACCGGGGGCCGTGATGGTCAACCGAATGTGCCCGCGCACGG
>CBIHQZ010000323.1:0-7164 GCA_966212315.1 uncultured Myxococcales bacterium | reverse complement strand
AACGAACACAATCACGTCGAGTACGCGAGCCTGCGTGCGCCGGCACCCGTCGCGGGGCAGCCGTACTACGTGGGGATGGAAGCGTGCCGCGACTGTCATGCCGAAGCATTCGATGTCTGGGAGCGCACGCCGCATTCGCGTGCGTACTGGACGCTCGAGGTCGTGCAGAAGAACTTCAATCTCTCGTGCGTGGGGTGCCACGTGACGGGGTACCAGCGTCCGGGCGGCGCGGAAGTCGTGCAGAACGAAGGGCGTCGCGACGTGACGTGCGAGTCGTGTCACGGCCCGGGGAGCGCACACGTGGCGGCGCGAAATGCAGCGCAGCGGCGCGCGACGATCCGGCGCGACGTGCCCGGGAGCTTCTGCGCAACCGAGTGCCATACGGCGGAGCACTCGGATCACTTCGACTACGCGACGTATCGGCCACGCATCCTCGGTCCGGGGCACGGATTCCCGGTGGATAGCGATGGCGGTGGCGTGCCGTTGAGTGCGCCGGTGCTGGTGAATGGCGCGAATGCAGACGCGGGGGCGCGAGACTGAGAGCGGGACAGCATGCTGTCATGTCGACTCTGACCGGCGGGCATGAAAGGCGGATGACACCGCCTTCACGCCGCACGTCACGACGTGACACCACAGCCGCTAGCCCGCGGTTCAGCGCCTTTACGCCGGCACGTCACGACGTGCCACCACAGCCCATAACTGCCGGTTCATCGCCTTCACGCCAGCACGTCACGACGTGCCACCACAGCCGCTAGCCCCCGTTCGGCTCGTGCTCCGCGCTCGCCAGTAACGGACCCGACTCCCGGCTGTCACCCTCCCCGCGCCGCGCCGCGGGATCGTCCTTCGCGAACACCGCTGTGGTCACCACGAACGCGACCCACAGAGCCGCGAGGTGCTCGAGCATCGCCTCGCCTCCCACGCGCCGGAACAGCACGCTCGACACGGGAGGCCCGAGCAGCATCCCCGCCGCATACGCGCCGTTGTAGATCGAGTTCGCGCGGCCGTAGTCCTCGGGACGAACGATCAGCCCTTGCAGCGCGAGGCTCAGCGGCGAGATCGAAGCGAGCGTCGCGCCTGCCACGAAGACCGCTGCGCACATCGCCGGAAACGACGACAACACCACGAAGCCCATCACCATCGCGGTGCCGATCACGCCGAGCACGCGCATCACCACGAGGTGACCGAAGCGATCGCCGATGCGCGCCGCGCCGTTGGACGCGAGGAGCATTCCGGCCGCGAAAAACGCGGGGATGATGATCGTCTGCTGGTGCGTGATGTGTTTCGACGCGATCAGGAACAGCGGGAGGAAGAGCACCACCGACGCCTGGAAGTAGCCGTACGCGAACGTCGCGAAGCACGACGTCTTGATGCGCCATGCGAGTTGCGACGTCGTCAGTCCTGTCGGCGCGCTCTCGATGCTCGGACGCGCATGTGGGTCGACGCCTTCGAGGTCACCATCGAGACGCCACGCCACGACGCCGGCTGCGAGTGCGCCGAGCACGCCGGCCGCGAGGAAGGGCGAGTGCATGCTCCCCATCGCAACCAGGCCCTTCGCGGCGAAGGGTCCGACGATGTAGCCGACCGCGAGTGAGATCGCATACAGGCTCATCACGAACGCTTTGTGATGCGACTCGGCGCGCGAGAGCAGGATCGTCTCGCAGCTCACCCACACGCCGACGGAGAACGCCCCGTCGAAGAAGCGCGCGATCGCGACGGGTGCGAAGCCGTGCAGCGACGGGAAGAGCGCAACGGTGAGTGCGTAGCCGGCGAGCGAGGTGATGAGCACGCGACGCGCGGTGAAGCGACGGACGAGTGAGCCCATCGGGAGCGAGAGCAACACGATGCCGGACGCGAAACACGCCGCGAGTGCGCCGATCTGCGGGGCGTCGAAGTGCTCCCGATCGAGATAGATCGCGAGCACCGCGAGCGACGTTCCGTACGCGGTTCCGACGAGCAGGATGGCGATGTAGACGAGCCAGATGTTGCGGTCGGAAATGCTGCGAAACACGAGGCTCGCGACGCTGCGCGATTTGGTCGGCGCGTGTCAACGCGCATGCGCGGCGGGGAAATGCGGACGATCTGGTCGCGCTACTTCGTCCGCGTAAACAGCACGCGAACTCGCGCCCGCACGATCAGGTGAGGATGTTGCGGGCGATGACGAGACGCTGCACTTCGCTCGTCCCCTCGCCGATCTCGCAGAGCTTCACATCGCGCAGGTGACGCTCGACGAAGAACTCGCGCGTGTAGCCGTAGCCGCCGTGCACCTGCATCGATCGGTTGCACGCACGCGTTCCGGCTTCGCTCGCGAAGAGCTTCGCCATCGAGGCTTCGGTGCTGTAGCGCTCGCCCGAATCGGCTTTGATCGCAGCGCGGTACGTGAGCAGACGCGCGGCTTCCAATTCGGTGCGCGAGTCCGCGATCATCCATTGAATCGCCTGGAAATCAGCGATCGGCTTTCCGAACTGTTTGCGGTCCTTCGCATACGTGATGGCCGCTTCGTACGCGCCCCATCCGAGTCCGAGCGCGAGTGCCGCGATGGAGACGCGGCCGCGATCGAGGATCTTCAATGTGTCGATGAAACCCGAATTCACCTCGCCGAGGCGCTGCTCGTCGGAGATGAAACAATCCTCGAAGGTGAGTTCGCACGTATCGCTCGAGCGCATGCCCATCTTCTCGAGATGACGGCTCGCGCGGAAACCCGGCGTTCCGTGATCGACGATGAACGCGGTGATCCCGCGCTGGCGCAGTTCGGGTTCGGTCACCGCGAGGACCACGCAGAATCCGCCCACGGATCCCTGGGTGATGAACATCTTCGTGCCGTTGAGTACCCACCCGTCGCCGCGACGAACCGCGCGCGTGCGCATCCCCGCCGCGTCGGAACCCGAACCCGGCTCGGTGAGCCCCCACGCCGCGAGCCACTCGCCCTTGGCCGCTTTCGGAAGGTACTTCTGCTTCTGCGCTTCGCTGCCGAACGCGAGGATGTGCCCGGTGCCGAGGCCGTTGTGCGACGCGACAGTGAGTGCGAGCGACCCGTCGAATTTGGCGATCTCCTCGATGATCATCGCGTAGGCGAGCGTGTCGAGATGCGAGCCGCCGTACTCCTCGGGAATGCGAATGCCGAGCAGGCCGAGTTCGGCGAGCGGCTTGACGACTTCGTGCGGGAACTTCTCGTCCTCGTCCCACTGCTTGGCGTTCGGCGCGACGTATCGCTGGCAGAACTCACGGACGCTGCGTTGAATTTCGCGGTGGCTCTCGGGGAGGTCGAAGTTCATCGAGGAATCGCTTTCGAAGGTCGGGGTGAATGCACGCGGGTCGGACACGCGCCGCGCGAAGGTGCGAGAAGGTACCTCACCGGGCAACCATGTTCACCAGTTCCGTCGCGTGGGAGGGACGCGCGGTGAGGCTACGGCGCGGGTTCTGGCGTCCCTGACCGAGGACGTAATTGCCGACCGCCGAGTCGTTCACGATCGGCATGGGGGCGGGCAGGATCATGACAGCACACTGTCACTCGGCGACGCGCTTGCCGGACATCGAAGCGTCACTCGGCGGTTGCGAAGCAACGGTCGGCCGTCGCGCTGTCGACGCCTCGCTGCCCTTGCGGTGGAGCCACGGTGGACGCGCGAGTGCGCGCACCATTCGATCCACGAACGACATCCATCCCTCGAAACCGAGGAACGGTCGCGCGTACAGCGCGTGGTCGAAGTGCGACGGGAACCCGAACTCCATCACGGGACTCCACTCGGCGGCGGCCGTGCACGCGCGCGTTTCGCCGATGGTCAGGTCGAGTCGGCCCGACGCGCCCGCAACGGCGAGACCCTTGGCGAGCAGCGCTTCCGTCGGCGCGAACTGCATCGGCGGAACCGAGCCGAACTCCTCCGCAAGATTCTCGACGAGATGGTGGCTCTGCGCGGACGTGCTCAGATGCACGACTTCTACGCCGAGTTCCGCGGCGAGTTGCAACATGCCGCCCCACAGATCCGGGGGCGCATTGAACGCAACGCGACGATGCAGCAGCGCATGCGGCACGACCCACTCGAGACGTGGCACCAGTCGCTGCAGTTCCGCATCGATCAGCGCCTCGGCCCGCTCGATCGTGCCCGTCGCGCGTCCGAGCGCGCGCAACAATCGCTGCGTCCGTCCGGGCCCGAAGGGGGTTGCCGCTTCGAGCACGCGCGCGCCTGTCCGTCGCGCGAGCGTTGTCGCGGCGACGCGTCCGAGTGGCAGAGCGACGAGAGTGCCGGCGTCACGCGCCCGCGCGAGATCTTCGTAGCGACCGCCATCGAGCCACACGGAGACGAGGTCGAGCCCGAGGGCGCTCACGAGCCGCTTCAGTTCCTGCACGTTCGCTCGTTGGTCTTCCTCGGTGCGGTCCATCAAGTGGCCGACGATCGCGACGCGACGCGGATCGGGCGCCGCGTTCGTCACGTCGATCCGTTCGGCGATCGCCGACAGCGTGGCGGCGTAACCGTCGAGCCAATCGCCGTCGAGCGTTCGTCCGGGCACTTCGATCAGTGAACGTTGCTCGCGAGACTCGGACTCGAGCCTCCGCAAGATCCGGTCGTACTGCGTGCCGATGATGGTCACGTGCGGCATCGAGCACACGAGCACCACGCGGGCTCGCGGGTCGCGGATGACTTCGGCCACCCGGGCGCCGAGTGCCTCGCCCTTGTCTCGAACGACTCGATCGGCCGTCATGAGGGTGTGTGCGACGCGGTGCTCCGCAGCGGCATCGAGCAGCGTCGAGCGCGTGTCGTGGCGGCCGTGGACCCACTCGGTCTTGCGGAACACGCAGTCGGGTCCGTCGATCACCACGAACGCGTCGGAGATCGCGTTGACCGCGAGAAAGATCCCGAGGTGATACGGCAGGCGGAACGGAGCGCCGTAGTCGTCGATCGTCAGGAAATCATCGCTCATCGTGCGACGTGTTCTCTCCGCGTGCGCCCTCGCCGCGTGGCTGCACACCGCGAAATGCCGCGCCGAGATAGCGGCCGTAGGTGCGATAGAACGGCAGCCGGCAGGTCTCGAGCAACCGTCGCAGCGTCGCGACCGCACCGGCCGCACCGAGAGAGACGTCTCGCAGCGACACGATGCCCTTGCCCGAGCGCGTCAGCCGTTGGTCGAAGTACACATCCGAATAGAACGCGGCTGCCCTCGACGTGGCGATCAGTTCAGCGAGTTGCGCGCGAGTCGTGAACCATGCGCGCCGTGCGCCGTCGGGGCCGGTATCGGGTGC
Organism: uncultured Myxococcales bacterium; assembly: GCA_966212315.1. GTDB lineage: Bacteria > Myxococcota_A > Polyangia > Polyangiales > CBIHQZ01. The sequence continues at coordinate 1,931 of CBIHQZ010000323.1, read as the reverse complement.
AGCGGGCGGGCGCTCGCCGTAGATAAGAAGTTCCACGCCGAAACCCATTTCACGCAGCAGCGGGACCAGCGGAACTCCGAGCAGCTTTTCCGGCTCGCGCAGACGGTCGATCAACTCGTCGTCGACCACGAAGCCCACGTGATACGAGCGTGCCTCGCGCGTGAGCGCTTCCCACGCGGCGCGATGGGGCGCCCAGGCCGACTCCCACGCGGCTTCGAACGCGTCGACACGTCCGAGTGCCTCGAGAATCGTGCCGAACCACCGTCGCGTTCCTTCGACGCCGTAGGGCGGCGGCGCGGTGAGCGATGGCATCGGGATGCCTTCGAGAACCCCGGGGTAACTCTCCGCCTGCCACGCGCAAGGATAGAGCACCTGCAACTCGGCTGACATGTATCGACCGAGTTGCGCAGCATCGAGATCGGGAAGCAGCAGGCAGTTCACACGAACGCCCGCGGACGCGAGCAACGCGATGAGGTCGTCGCGCCCCGGCGTGCGCGGCAGGCCGACCAGATTCACCGACCCGGCGCAGTGCGGGACATCGAAGAATCCGGGCTGGCGCTGCGCGAGTCGGAACGCTTCGGCGGCCGGGTTGTTTACGTTGCTGAGATTGAGCACCGGAATGCGCACGCGCTTGCGCATCCGTTCGGCAGCGCCTTCGATGTCGTCGCCGGTGACGAGCGAGATGCATGTCGACGTAAGCATCACGGCGCGGTGCTTTTCGGCGTGTTTCGCCGCTTCCACGAGAACTCGCTCGAGCCGCGCGTCGCCGCCCTTGATGACGTCGACGTCGCGCACGTCGGTGACAGCTGCCACTCCCACGCGGGCTTCCGTGCGTGGAATCGACGGGAGGTGGTTGAAAAATGTGACCGCACCGTCGCCGGTGGCGGCCAGGCTCGCCTGGCATTCGAGATCTGCGTGATGGACCCAGATCGCGTCGCTCGCGTGGTCGCCGCAGTAACTGCGGTACTGCTCGCGCACTTCGAAAAACGTCCGCCACGAGGCGCTGCTCGCGTACCCGAACGCGATCGAACGCTCTTCCTCACTCACCGCCGCGACCGACGACGCCGCGTCGCGTACTGCTTCGTAACGCGTGTCCGCGAGGCGAACCGCAGCATGCCGAATCAGTGCGATCAGCCAGGCGGGTTCGGCCGTCGGACCGAGATGCGAGAGAGACATGTTCGCGATGCGAACGAACGCCGGCGCGTCGCGGTCGCCGCTGATGCGAATGACCCCCGAGCCTGCCCTCGTGCGAACCGTGACGGTCACGGTGTTGCCATCATCGGTTACTTCCGCGCTTTCGATTCGACAGCCGCCGCGGCTCGCAAACGGTCCGGGGAGTCCGAGTAGTGTTTCGAGCGCGGCAACCCGGCCGTCGCGAACGGGGAGCGCGATCGGCGCGCGCACGTGCACGCCGTTCGCCGGGTTCGCCGGTGCCGATGGTGCGGGCGCGAGTGCGGATGCAGCGCGCGGCGTCGGTGCCATCGGCGATTCGTCGTCGAGTTCCGGGAACAGTTCGCTCACGACACCAGATCTCCGACCGAGAGAGCGCGTGCCTCGGCGAAGTTCTGTTTCAAGCGTCGGAGCGCTTCGTCCGCGCGCACGCGACCCAGTCGGACTGCGCGACGGCCCGCCGACAACTCGGTCTCGTACCGCGCGCGCCGCGCGGCCTCCGCGTTGGGGTCGAGCGCACGCGCACTTCCGCCGCGCAGGCGGTCGACCGTCACCACACCCGGCGGTGGCAGCTCTTGCGGAAGGCTCCCGACGCCCCCCGGAGGCGCGTCGAAACGATGCCGCACTTGCGCGTAGAACGCTGCCTCGCCGAGCGGCGTGGGCAGCGGCAGCGAGCGGGCATCGATCCCGAGAAGTTGTTCGGAGAGATCGCGCAGTGCGCGCGAGATCGGCGCGGCAGGCGCATAGGCCACGACGGGCAT
>CBIHQZ010000322.1:0-7183 GCA_966212315.1 uncultured Myxococcales bacterium | reverse complement strand
GATGCGGCGTCGCGGGCTGCTGCTTCGGAAAACACGTCGACCACGGCCTCTGGCACACGCTCGGCTTCCATCGCGTGCCGACGCAGTGGCTCGAGTCCCTCGCGCTCTTCGTAGTCACCGCGGCACTTCTCGCGATCCCCGCGCGCCGCGATCCTGCGCGTCGCGACGGGCACATCCTCGCCGCGTACTTCGCCGCGTACGGCGTACTGCGCTTCGTGCTCGAGACACAACGCGACGATCCGCGCGGCGCACTGCCGATCCTTCCGCACGTGTTCACGCCGTCGCAGTGGATCGCACTCGCGATGGTCTCGATCGCGATCGCACTCGGCGCGACGCGCGAGCGCACGGCAGCGCACGCATGAAGTCGCTCTACGACGAGCCCGCGTACTACGGGATGATGTTCGATCAGCGCGCCGACGACGTGACGTTCTATCGCCGCATCGCGGTGGATCTCGCGAAGGCGCGAGGCCGATCGCTCGAGCTGGTGGAATACGGCGCCGGGACGGGACGCGTGGCGCTCGAACTCGCTCGCGACGGTCATCGCGTCCACGCAGTCGAGAACGCGCCGGCGATGGTGCACGCCCTTCGCGAACGCCTGCTGCGCGAACCGGGTGACGTCGCGAATCGCGTGACCGTTCACGACGTCGATGCGCTGCACTGGAAACACGAGACGCGCGCCGACGCACTCTTCGCGCCGTTCAACGGCCTTGCGCACTTCGAGTCGGCCGCCGGCCTCGCGGCTTATTTCGAGAGCGTGCGCGCGCATCTCGATGGCGAAGGTCTCTTCGCGATGGACGTCTGGCTCCCCTCGCCGCCGCTGCTCGCCGGTGCGGAGACCCGCTCCCCCTGGTTCGCAGATCCACGCGGGTCGGGCCGGGTGCGATGCACCGAACGCTTCGAGTACGAACCACTCTCACAAGTGCTCGTCGCAACGCTCGAGATCCGCGACGACCGCAATGCGCTGATCGACGTGCTGCAAACGCGATTGCGCCAGTTCTTTCCCGAAGAGACGCGCGCACTCCTCGCACACCACGGATTCGAGATCGTCCGACGCACGTCGCACTTCGCGCCCCGCCACGATTCGCGGCGCGAAGCGGAGCCTGGAGAAATGCTCGCGTACATCTGCGCCATCGCCCGTTGAACCGCGCCGAGTTTGGAACAAGCGATGACGACGATGTGTGTCTGTGAACTCTCCACGAAGTTGGTTCGCATCGCCGCTCGACTCGCCTATGGTGGCGACTCGTATGAAGTCGAAAGATTCATCGGAGACGCCCTCCGTACCGAGCGTCGTGATGAAGGCGATCACGGACGGCGCGATCGTGCGCGCGTACGTGCTCGACCAGGATGCGAAGTTTCCCCGCATCATCGAAGGTGTTCCGCGCTCTATCGCCGCAGGGCGCGACGGCCGTCAACGCATCGTCGTCGCGATCGATACTGCGACCGAGCACAGTGAAGTGCGGGTGCCGATCGATCGGGTGGTGCGCATCGAAGCACTCGATCCGGAGGGGAACACGCATCCGTCGCGGACCGCGGGTGAGATGCCGAAGGAACGTCCCCCCACGGTTTCGGCCGAGCGCATGCGCGTCGACACGCCGGCGGCCCGCGTGCGTAAGCCGAACGCGGCCGAACGCGAGACGCCGCCCTCGGGAAGACCGGCGCGACCGATCGACCACGAGACGCAGCCCATCCTGCAGCCCAACGTTTCTGCACGCAGGGCGCGTCCGCCGGCGGATCCCGTTGTCGACGATCGCCGGCCGACCGAGCCGGCGTTCCCGAGCCCGCGTCGACGCTGACACGCAGCGCGACAGCACCGAGCCCGCGCGGTACACGTTCACCGTCATGCTCTCGATCGACGATCATCCACTGCTCGACGCAGGTGCTTTCGTCACGCACTTCTCGGCGCCGCTCGCCGACAGCGCATCGCCCGACTGGCTGAAGGATCTTCTCCGCCTCGACGCGGCCGCACCACTCGCCGCCGACGATGCGGTGCGTAGTGCGGTGCGTGATCTCCTTCGGCACGGCGGTTACAAGCCCACCGGCCGCGGAAAGCCTGCGTCCGAATATCTCCTTCGCGCCGCGGGGGACGGTTCGCTCGGTTCGATCAACGCCGCGGTGGATGCATGCAACGTCGCCTCGCTGCACAGCGGTCTTCCGATCAGCGTGGTCGATCTCGATCGCGCGCGCGGGCCATTGCGCATCGGTGTCGCTCCCGAAGGCGCGCAGTACGTGTTCAACGCGTCGGGGCAGACGATCGATCTTGCCGGTCTGCTCTGTCTCTTCGACGCCGACGGGCCGTGCGCGAACGCGGTGAAAGACGCGCAGCGCACCAAGACGCACGCAGGCAGCATCCGCACCCTGTCGATCGTGTGGGGCGCGCGCTCGCTCGGCGATCGCACCGCGCGCACGGTGAACTGGTATCGCGAGTTGCTCGCACGCCTCGGCGCGCGCACGGAGTCGCCGTGAAGACCAACGCCGCGCGCATTCTCGACGCGCTGAAGATCCGCTACGAGCTACGCGAATACGAGGTTGATCCCGATGACCTCGCGGCCGAGTCGGTGGCGAAGAAAGTCGGGCTTCCCGCCGAGCAGGTGTTCAAGACCCTCGTCGCGCGCGGCGATCGCAATGGCGTGTGCATGGCGGTCGTCCCCGGCGACGCACAACTCGATCTCAAGGCGCTCGCGCGGGCGAGCGGCGATCGCAACACCGAGACAGTGGCGCTCAAGGAAGTGCAGCCGCTCACCGGATACATTCGCGGCGGTGTCACCGCGCTCGGTGCGAAGAGAGATTTCCCGACCTACCTCGACGAGAGCGCGCTCGCGTTCGACGTGATCTCGATTTCGGCGGGCGTGCGAGGCACGCAGATCTTCCTCGCGCCGGCCGACTATGTCCGCGCGGTAAAGGCCACTGTCGTGTCCATCGCGCGTCGCGACGCCGTGTAGCGTTCCGGTTCGCGCCGAGCCACGCGCTTCTGCTACCACTGTTCGCGCGCGTCGTGATCACGCGCGCGGAGGAGTGCGGGGATGAGCAACTGGGACTTCGCGGTGGCGACCGGCAACGCCGACGTCGATCGCAACACGGTCGAAGCGTATCGACAGCAAGCGGCCGCTTCGGGAATGCAGTTCGATGTGCAGCCACTGCCGACCGGCGGGTATCGCGTGCGGATGTGGGCGGCGCAGGCGCAGCAACAGCAACCGCAGTACGCGCAGCAGCCGCAGCAGCAGCAATGGGGTCAGCCCGCGCAGCAGCAGCAGCAGCAGCCGTCGCAGTGGGGTCAGGGCGCGCCGCAGCAACAGCAGCAACAGCAGCAACAGTGGGGGCAGCAGCAGCCCGTGCAGCAAGCGGGCTTCGGCGGAGCACCGTTCGCGCAGCCCACGGGTGGCGGTGCGATGGCGATGAATGCCGGCGCCGCGTTCGGTGCCGGTGCCGCGACGTCCGGTGTCGCGCCTCTCGAAGCGCAGCGCGTCGCGTATCTCCGACGCGTGTACGGGCTTCTCGGCGGGGCCGCCTTCATCGCGATCGCGGTGGGGATGGCAGCGATCACGCTCGGGCCCACCGAGGCATTTGCCACCGAAGACGGCGTCGCGGTGCAGGTGCCGATGATGGTCGCCCTCATGCTCGGCAATCGCATCATGCTGTACGCAGCGTTCGGCCTGCTCTTCGTCGCCACACTCGGCGCCAGCGCAGTGAGCAAGGTAAAGGGTTTGAACGTCGTTGCGCTCTTCGGTGTCGCGGCCCTCATGGGCTTCGAGCTCGCGCCGATGGTCTTCGTCGCCAACGTGATGGCCGGCCTCGGTCGCACGATGACGGCCAACCCGGTGCGCGACGCGTTCGTGATGGTGGGCGCCGTTTTCGCCGGCATCACCAGCTACATCTACATCACGCGCAAAGACTTCTCGTATCTGCGCGCCACCCTCTCCATGGGCTTCGTGGTGATCTTCGCCGCGTGCATCCTCGCGGGCTTCGTCGGCAGCGAACCGCTATCCCTCGCCGTGGCCACCGCCGGTGCGCTGCTCGCGGGCGGCTTCTTGCTCTACATCACGAGCTACATCTTCCGGAACAGCGAGATGGACGATCCGGTCGGCGACGCACTCGCGGTTCTCGTGCAGCTGCGCAACCTGTTCATGTTCCTGCTGCGCATCTTCATGTCGTCGCGCGACTGATCCGCGCCCGTTCGTGGTGAGCAAGCTCTGGCGCGAAAGCGCGAGAGCGGTGTCGAACCATCGAACGCGGAACCCTCGAAACGATCTACCCGCCGCCCTTCTTCGTCTCCAACGCTTCCCACCGCGCCATCAACGCTTCCAGCGACGCCTTCGCCGCATCGGCGCGCGCACGGATCACATTCACCTCGCCGCCGCGCTGCGAGTACAGCGTCGGATCGTTCAGCTCCGCCTCGACCTTCGCGACCTCCTGCTCGGCGGCCTCGATCCGATCGCCGATCTGCGCGAGTTCCTTCTCCTCGCCGAGCGTGAGCCCCTTCTTCGCGGACTTCGGCGCGCGCGCGGTGTCCGTCGTCGCCGTCGCCGCCGCGTCCTTTGCCGACTGCGCGCTCTTCTCGCTCCGCGCCTTCTCGGCCCGCGCTGCGTCCATCGAGGCGCGCTGCGATCGATAGTCTTCGTAGTGGCCCGCGTACTGCACTACGCGACCTTCGTCTTCGAACGACACGATCGAGGTCACGGTGCGATTGAGAAACCAACGATCGTGCGTCACGCACAGCACCGCGCCGTCGAACCCGGTGAGCAGATCTTCGAGCGTCGCGAGCGTCACGAGATCGAGGTCGTTGGTCGGCTCGTCGAGAATGATCAGATTCGCCCCGCCGCGCAGCATCTTCGCGAGTGCGAGACGCGCGCGTTCACCACCCGAGAGCGATCGCACCGTCTGCCGCTGCTTGCTTCCGTCGAACAAGAACCGATCGAGGTACGAGTACGCGCTGATCCACTGGTCGCCGAGCTGAACCTTGTCGGACCCCTCGGCCACGTTGTCATAGACGCTCTTGTCTTCGTCGAGACCCGCGCGGTGCTGGTCGAAGTACATGACCTTGGTGTTGGTCCCCATCACGACCTCGCCGCCATCCGCGGTCTCGTCGCCGAGCAGCACCTTGAGGAAGGTCGTCTTTCCCGAACCGTTGCGTCCGATGATGCCGATGCGCTCGCCCGGTCCGACCATCAGGTCGACGCCCTTGAAGAGCACGCGATTGCCATACGACTTCGTCAATCCACGCGTCTCGACGAGTCGCTTGCCGGTGCGCACCGACGCGACTTGGAAGAGCGTGGTGTCGTGACTGCGCTTCGCATCGCGAACGGTGGTCTCGAGTGAACCCGCGCGATTGATGCGCGCCTTCTGCTTCGTCGTGCGCGCGGGGGCCGAATGCGAGAGCCATTCGCGTTCGCGTCGCAGGATGTTGAGTCGATTCGATTCGACCCGTGCTTCGTGCTCGAGGCGATCGGCCTTCAGTTCGAGATACCGTGCGTAGTTTCCTTCGAACGTGTGCAACCCGCCGCGATCGAGTTCGAACACCCGGGTCACCACCGCGTCGAGAAAGTAACGATCGTGCGTGATCAGCACGAGCGCGCCGGGGAACTCGTCGACGAGGTGTTCTTCCAACCACTCGGCGGTGTCGGCATCGAGGTGATTGGTCGGCTCGTCGAGAATCGCCAGCCCCGGACGCGAGACGAGCAACCGCGCGAGCGCCACGCGACGACGCTCGCCGCCCGACATCTCGCCGATGCGCTGCGTGGGACGGGTGATGCCGAGATGCTCGAGCATCGCGCGAACCTTGTGCGCCTGATCCCATCCCCCGAGGCGTTCGATCTCGGCCGCCAGCGCCGAGTGCTCCGTGAGCAACGCGTCGCTGTTGCCTTCGTTGCGTTCGAGCAGTCCGCCGATCTGTTCGTATCGAGTGGTCGCCGCACGCCAGCGCGACAGTCCGCCTTCGACTTCTTCGAACGCGGTCAGCGACTCGTCGAGCACCGGCTCCTGCGCGAGATACGCGACCTCGAGCCCGCGACGCGGCGCAACGGTACCGCCTTCGCTCTGCTCGATCGCCGCGAGAATCTTGCCGAGCGTGCTCTTGCCCGAGCCGTTGCTGCCGATGAGACCGACTCGCTCGCCTTCCTCGATCGCGAGCGACACGTCTTCGAGAACGACGCGAGGACCGAACGACTTGCGAAGATGCTGAGCGACGAGGACAGGCACGGGGGGCGGAGACTACTCGACCTGAACGCCGATCGGTGTCGCGCTATTCACAGCCGATCGCGGGCTCTCCATCGGCTGGGGTCCGCGCGACGTGCAACGTGTACCCACGCTCGCCCATGTACGCGACCGTTTGCGAGATGACGGTAGCGACGATCGAATACGTGCCGGCCGTCGTTGCATCGATCTGCACGCGCGCATTGACGTCGCCCGCCGAATCGTCGTCCGCGAGAATTCGCTGCCCGCCGAAATCCACGATGAGATACGGATCGAGCACGCTGCTGTCGGCCCCGGCGCACATCACGACCTGCACGCTGTCACCAGCCGCGAGTTCCAGCGTGAACGTGTCACCGTTCACATCGCCTTCGTAGGTCGCGTCCTGCGGCTCCGGCGTACCCGCATCCGTCACCGGTGCCCACGTCATCGAAGGCATCGCGCGGTCGTCGCCGCTCAATTCGCCTTGGATCGTGTCGCCGATCTGGATCGCGCCACCGCCGTTGTCCGGGTCTCCGCACGCGCTCGCGGACGCAACGCACAGGACCACGACAACTGCGGTCACTCTCGATACACGCATCATGGTCCGGTCCCCGCTGGGCATGTGACGTCGAACATCGCCCCTTCGTACACACGCAAGGTGTAACTCGCGCCACCCGCCGGCGCGGTTCCGCCGTGGGCCATCGCGAACACGTCGTAGGTGCCGGGCACGAGCGGCGTGTAGACGATGCGCGCGTTGAGGTTCCCCGCGCTGTCGTCATCGTCTGCGACTCGTTCGCCGCGAAAATCGAGCTGCAAGGCCGGATCGAACGCCGACGACGGCATCGTGCTGCACATCACGATCGTCACCGCCGATCCCGCGACGAGATCGACATGCCATCCGTCCGACGCGATCGGAGCCGCCCATCCGGCCGGATGCGACTGATCGGAGGTCGACACACGACCCGAGCCCGCTTCGCCACCGGGAACCAATGCCCCCCCTCCGCCGTCGCCGCATGCG
>CBIHQZ010000321.1:0-7204 GCA_966212315.1 uncultured Myxococcales bacterium | reverse complement strand
CGAGGTCGACGACGTTCTCGAGTGCGACCGCGATCGGTGTCGGACGGTTCGGACCGGGATCGACGCCGAGCTGTCCGCGATCGTTCGCGCCCCAGCACTGCACGTGGTGGTCGCTGGCGAGTGCACACGCGTGCGACGTTCCCGTCGCGACAGCGATCACGTTCGGGAGATTCCCCACCGCTGCGTTCAGCGTGGGGACCGTGTGATCGGGCCCGAGTGATTCACCGAGCTGGCCCTGGAAGTTGCCGCCCCAGCATCGAACCGAGCCATTTCCGAGCCGCGCGCACGTGTATCCCGCGCCCGATGAAATCGAGGCGACACCCTCGCGACCCAACCCCACGACGGAGACCGGCGAGAGCGCCGACGCGCGCGTTCCGTCGCCGAGTGTGCCGGTGTTGTTCGATCCCCAGCACCGCACGCCGCCATTCGATCGAACTGCGCACGTGAACTGCGAACGCGATGCGATCGCCGTCGCGTCGTCGAGATTCAAAACGTTGCCGCGAGGCGATGCGCTGACGGTGGCGGTCGATCCGTCACCGAGTTCGTTCGATGTGTTCTGACCCCAGCACTGCACCGTCGCACCGCGTCGCACGCACGCGTGCCCTTCGCCGAGCGCGAGTTCGTCCGCGCCCGATGCCTGCGTGACTTCGACGGGCGTGGACCGCGAGTCCGTCGTGCCCGGTGTGATCTGATTGAACGCGTTGTCGCCCCAGCAGAGCGCCGCCCGCGTTGCATCCGCGGTGACCGCGCACACCTGAGCGCCGCCCGCAAACAGACGCGCGATCGGTCGCGACATCGGCACGTCGACCGGCACAGTCGAGTACGCGAGCGGCGGGTCGTGTGGTCCGTTCGGGCCGAGTTCTAGCGACTGATGGTCGCCCCAGCACTGCACCGCCCCGGTGTCGCGCAGCGCGCACACAAACGCGTAGCCCGCCGCGAGTTGCGTGATGCCGTCCACACGCGGCACGAGCGCGGGGATCGCCGATGGCGCGATCGTCCCGCTTCCGAGCTGACCGAAATCGTTCTGTCCCCAACACAGCACGGTTCGATCCGCCGCGATCGCGCACATCGAACTCGTCGTCGCCGCGATCGATCGCACGCCCGTGAGTCCGATCACGCGCACCGGTGCAGCGCGCAAGACCCCGGTGCCGTCACCCAGCTGCCCCGAGCGATTGAGTCCCCAGCAATAGACTTCGCCGCCTGCGAGTGCGCACGAGAAGCGCAAGCCCGTCACGACTTCCGTCACCGGTGCGGAGCCCGTGGGCATCGCGACACGCACGGCCCCCGAGCGTGGCAGCGAATCGCCCGTGCCGAGTTCACCCGAATCGTTCGCGCCCCAGCACCACACGCCGCCCCCTGTGTCGAGCGCGCAACTCGACACGAATCCCGGCGACACCGACGCGATCGTGACGCTTTCGATCCCGGCCACATCGACGGGCATCAGCGGATCAGCGCGCGTTCCGTTTCCGAGCGAGCCGTGATCGTTGAGCCCCCAGCATCGTGCCTCGTGCGCTCGCGTGACGGCGCACGACTCGGCGCCGAAGCTGTCGATCGACGCGACGTCGCTGAGATCGGAGACCCGCACCGGTGCGAGTCGAAGTTCACCCGTGCCGTCACCGACCTGGCCGCCGGTGTTGTCGCCCCAGCAGAACACTTCACCGTGCGCGAGCGCGCAGCCGAACTCGTCGCCCATCGACACGTCGGTGACGTTGCCTCCCGCGATGTCGATCGGCACGGGATCGGGGCGCACGTACGATGTTCCGTCACCGACTCCACCGAGCTGCCGTTGACCCCAGCACGAGAGCATTCCAGCGCGGTCGATGATGCAGGACGAAAGGGCTCCATTGCGAAGCGTCACGAAGTCCGGGAGACGCGTCACGCGCGGTGTGGGGAGCAACAGATCCGATCGATCGGGGCGCAAGAGCCCGCTGCCATTCCATCCCCAGACCCACGCGCCACCGTCGCGGCGGTGAGCGTAGTTGCTTCCGTTGAGTGCGCCGACGTCGATCGCGTCGGTGATGCCCACGGCGATGACGGGCGCATCGACCGGCTCGCGTGACGACGTAGCGTTGCCGAGTTGACCCACGTAGTTCGCGCCCCAGCACGCGACGCGGCCATCGGCGAGTCGCGTGCACACGTGTTCGTCTTGCGCGGCGAGGTGCGTGGCGTTGTCGATGCCTTCGACGAGAACGGGGCGCGCGCTCTGCGTGGTGATGCGCGACACGCCGAGTGTTCCCGAGGCGTTGTTTCCCCAGCAGCGCACCGACCCGTCGATGCTCCGCGCGCACACGAATCCGTAAGCGGCCTGGACTTCGGCGGTATCCACGAGACCGTCGACTTCGAGCGGCGTGAGTGAATCGCTGGTGCCGCTTCCGAGCTGGCCGCGGTCGTTGTGCCCCCAGCAGCGAACCGTTCCGTCGACCATGTGCGCGCACGCGAATCCGTTGCCGACCGAGATGCGATCGGGCACCGGTTCGAGATGCACGACGGGGCGCGGCGCTGCGTTCGACGCACGCAGGCCGTCCTGGATCGGTGGCTGAAGCCCTTCGAGTGTGCCGGTTCCCACCGAGAGTCCCCAACACGACACGCCCGTGTCGCGCAGCGCGCACGTATGTAGAGCACCGCCACTCACGCTATCGGCCGCGTCGAGTCCCGGCACCTGCACCGGCTCCGTGCGCACGAGCGGGCGACCCGATGCGAGCTGTCCGGTGGAGTCGTCGCCCCAGCACACGACGGAACGATCGCTGCGCTGCACGCAGCTGTGCTCGGATCCGACCGAGAGCGCGATCGCGTTGCCGATGCCTGCAACGGTCACCCCCAGCCGCTGCGTTTCACGATCGCCGCTTCCCACCTGGCCGCGATCGTTGCGACCCCAGCACGCGACGCGACCGTCGCTGCCTCGCGCGCACGCGTGGAATGCACCTGCGCGCACTTCGACCGCATCGTCGATGCCCGTGACGACCGATGGCACGAAGGCATTGGCCACGCCGGTGCCTGTCTGTCCGAGCAAGTTCGATCCCCAGCACACGATCGCTCCGGTTGCGCGACGTGCACACGACGAGAGTCCGCCCGCGGTGATCTGTGTGGCGTCGTCGAGACCGAGTACCGCGACCGGCGTCGTTGGTGGCGCGCCGACAACCCCGCTCGTGCCGTCGCCGAGTGCACTCCGTCGCGAGCCCCAGCACTCGACCGATCCCGAAGCGAGTCGTGCGCACGCGTGAAAACCGCCCGCTGCGATCTCCACGACGTCCCGCAACCCCGGCACCGTGACTCTGTGTCCGCCCCCGAGTGTTTCCTCGCCGTCGCCGAGTTCGCCCGTCGCATCGAGTCCCCAGCACGTGACGGTTCCGTCGACGAGGCGCGCGCAGCTGAAGAATCCACCGAGTGAGATCTGCGCGACGTCGTGCAGCCCGCCGACCGTGCGCGGCGTGGCGCTGTCGGTAGTGCCGCTTCCGAGCTGACCGAATTGATTGCCGCCCCAGCACTTCACGGTGCGATCCGGCATCAGCGCGCAGGCGTGTCCGTAGCCGACCGTGACGTCGATCGCGCCTTCGAGTCCGGGCACGAGAGCGGGCGTGCTCGTGGCGGGCGAACCGGGGAAGTTCGAGTACATCGCGAGCGACGAGGCGCCACCCGCGCAACGAACGGTTCCATCCGTCATGCGGAAGCACGTGAGCCCGCCGCCCGCTGCCACCTGCGCGACTTGTGCGGTCACCGGACCGGCATCGACGTTGCCCGCATCCGCGTCGTTCGTGGGCAGGGTCGAGGCATCGACTCCGGCGGACACGCAGCGGCCGACATCGGGATCGCACGTTTGCGAAGCAAGACACGTCACACCGGCGCATCGCTGCGAAAGACGGATCGTGAGGACCCGCGTCTCGCCGCGCACGAACCCCACGTTGGCATGCGCGCGAACCAGCGGCGGGCGCGTGCCTCCTTCGCGACCTGCGCATCCCTGGACCGCGCACGCATCGATTACGATGTCGGCGCGGCGTTCGGCAGCTTCGTTCTCGGGGTAGACACCGAACGAGAACGGAAACGTCGTCTGCCCGGCGGACTGACCGATGGTGAACACGCCATCGACGCGCGGCGGGTCGGGCTGCGCAGACGAACGCACGGTGATCGCAACCGATCCGATGCGATCGGCGGGTGGATCGATCGGGTCGAGTGCGACGACGACGAGAAGCTGCGTCCGCGGCGTGCGGCAGCTCACGACGACGAGCGAGCACAGCATCGCCAGCGCGATCGAACGACGAAACCCCCGCTGCGACATCGAGCGAATCTTGCCAGACGCGGCGCGCGCGAGTGTCGTGCTGTTTACACTTCGCGCGTCGATTGCGACACCGGACGCGACGGCCGCCGGGGAACGCTCACTTCTTGAACGCGACGACCACGGCCGCGAGGATCAACCCGAACGACAGCGCGTACCTCGGCGTGAGTTTCTCGCCGAGCACGGCCCACGAGAACACGACGAACACCACGAGCGTGATCGCCTCCTGCATGACCTTGAGCTGATACGCGCTCAACTCGCGCGCGCCGATGCGGTTCCCCGGCACTTGCAGGGTGTATTCGAAGAACGCGATTCCCCAGCTCCCGAGAATCGCGATCCACATCGGCAGGGACTTCAATCGCAAGTGCCCGTACCAGGCAGTGGTCATGAAGATGTTCGAGGCGAGCAGGAGTCCGAAAGCCTTCTGTGCGTCGGTGAGGGCGGCCATGTCCTCGGATGCCACGATTCCGAGGGGCCGCGCGACGGTTTTGCGCGGCGCGAACGGCGGTCACGCGAATGCATCGGCGCGATCGGTACAAATTGACGCCCGCGACGAGCGCGCATACCGTCGCCGCGTTCCATGCCGACCCCCTCGCTTCGCCGACCGTTCGCTCGATTCTTCGCGTGTGCCGCCGCGCTGACCGGGCTCGTCACCGCAACCTCTGACGCCAACGCGCAGCAGCAGGCGCCCGCGCAGCCGATTCCCGTGACCAACGGCTACGGCTACGACCTGCACCTGTTCCGCCCCGCGGTCGACTCGAAGGGGCAGTTCAGTGTCAACGGCACGGACATCCTCGGCGCCGGCGACTTCTCGTTCGGCTTCGTCGGCGATATCGGCATCGGGATGCTTCACAACGATCAGGCGACGGGAAATCCCGCGCTGGTCGGCACGGGATTCACCGGCACGCTGCAGGCGAACATCGGCATCGGAAACGTGATCGCACTCGGTCTCCAGGTGCCGATCCAGGTCTTCAGCGGCGACGGTCGGCAGCAGCCGACGATGATGAACCCGAACAACGATTCGGCGAATTTCCGCGGCATCTCGCGTTCGCTCTACAACCCGAACGAGCGCGGGCTCGCGTACCAGGGCCTCGGCGACATCACGGTGCACGCGAAGCTCCGCTGGCTGCGCGCCGAGTACTTCCCGGTCGGCCTCGCGATTCTCGTGCAAGCCGGCATCAACCCGATGGGCGGGTCGTTCGGATCGATGGCCGGCAACGGCTCGACCCTCAACGGCCGTTCCTTCGCGGGCGAGCCGATGGGGTACGTGTGGCCGAGCGCGGCGCTCGAATGGCGCCCGAATCGCCGCATCCGCGTCGATTTCAATGCCGGCTTCCGACTCCCGTTCGCGACGTTCCAGGGCAGCGGCACGCGCTTCAGTGACATGACCGGCGCGGCGGCTTACGGCCCCTCCATCACGTGGGGCATCGGTGCTTCGTTCCGCGCGGCCACCGTGCTCGATCTCGTCGCGGAAGCGTACGGGCTCGTCAACACGGGCGGCTTCTCGGACATCGGGCATGCGACGCCGGTCGAAGCGGTCATCGGCGCGAAGATCTTCGTGCAGCGCAACTCGTACCTGATGCTCGGCGGCGGCACCGGCATCTTCACGAATCACTCTCCGTCGGCGGCGGATTTCCGCGCGTTCGTCGGCATCGTGTTCGAACCGTCGATCGGCGATGCCGATGGTGACGGGTACCGCGACGACGTCGATTCGTGCATCAACGACCCCGAAGACTTCGACGGCTTCCAGGACGAAGACGGCTGCTCGGATCCGGACAACGACCGTGACGGTCTTCTCGACGCAGACGACCAGTGCCCGAACGTCCCCGAGGACCGCGACGGCGACCAGGACAGCGACGGCTGCCCCGAAGGTCAGGAATCCGATCGCGACGGCGACGGCATTCTCGACAACGCCGATCACTGCGCGGACGACCCGGAAGACCGCGACGGTTTCCAGGACGAAGACGGCTGCCCCGATCCGGACAACGACAACGACCAGATTCCGGACACCCTCGACAACTGCCCGAACGAGCCGGAAGACCGCGACGAATTCAACGACGACGACGGCTGCCCGGATCCGGACAACGACGAAGACCATATTCTCGACGTGAACGACCGCTGCCCGAACCAGCCCGAAGTGTTGAACGGCGTGGACGACGACGACGGCTGCCCGGACTCGGGTGACCTGCAGATTCTCGGCAACGTCATCAATCTCCGTCAGCAGATCCAGTTCGAGACCGACAGCGCCGAGATCCGCGCGGTGTCGGCGCCGATCCTCGAGCAGATGGCGGAACTGCTGCGTCGCAATTCGCAATTCGAGTTGGTCGAAGTCGAAGGTCACACCGACGTGCGAGCGCCGGATGATCACAACCTTCGCCTGTCGAACGACCGCGCCAACGCCGTGATGCAAGCGCTCGTGCAGCGCGGCATCGCGCCAGGACGTCTGGTCGCGGCGGGCTACGGCGAGTACTGCCCGCTCGATCCGGCGAACAACGCGCGCGCATGGGAACGCAACCGACGCGTGCAGTTCATCATCGTTCGTACCCACGACGAAGGCCGCACCACCGCCGCCGCCGGTTGCCGGCGCGCCGCGCAGTACATTCCGCCGACGGTCGGTCCGCCCGGATCCGGCGTCGCGCGTGAGGCGTCGGGTGGCGCGGGTGGAAGCAGCGCGAGTCCTGCACCGTCACGGTCGCCCGCTCCCTGAATTCTTGATGCGGGCGGCAGCCCTCACCATTGGTCACTAATGCGCGCGGCGCTCGCCGAGGGATTCCCGGCGGGTGAACCCGCGGCAACGTGTCCGAAGCTTCGCCTGCGCGAAGCTCGCGGTGACTGCAAGTTGCCTTCGATCTCTCCGGAAGAGACCGTACGTGTGTTCACTGCGACATCGCGAGCCTCACGAAGGTGAGGTTTCGGAGGTGTTGCCGTGGCTTC
>CBIHQZ010000320.1:0-7206 GCA_966212315.1 uncultured Myxococcales bacterium | reverse complement strand
GACCGTGATGCACGCACCCGCCGACAGATAGAAACCAGGAAGGCAGGAGCTGATGACGCACGCGCCGCCGCTGCAGGCAGCGTTGCCGTTGGCGAACGAGCAGCGAGTGCCGCACGCGCCGCAGTTGTTCACGTCGGCCGAGAGGGGGGTCTCGCACCCGTTGCTCGCGGTGCCGTCGCAATTGCCGAAGCCCGCGTTGCAGCTCGCGATCGAGCACGCACCGTTGCACTGCGGCGTCGCGTTCGCGAAGGCGCAGCGGGTGCCGCACGCGCCGCAATTGTTCACGTCGCTCAGCGCGACCTCGCAACCGTTCGCGGGTGAACGATCACAGTCTGCAAATCCCGCGCGGCACGCAGCGATGGAACAGACGCCGCTCGAGCAGGCGGGCGTCGAGTTGGCGCTGCTGCACGCACGGCCGCATGCGCCGCAGTGGGCAGGGTTCGCGTTGAGATTCGTTTCGCATCCGCTGGCTGCGTTGCCGTCGCAGTCCCCGTACCCGGACGCGCAGGTGAATCCGCACGAACCGTTGCAAGTGCGCGTCGCATTCGCAGCCATCGGGCAGGCGGTCGTGCAACTGCCGCAATGGCTGACATCGCTCGCGAGGTTGAAGCACGCCGAGACGCAGAGAGTCTGTCCGCTCGGGCATTGCAGCATGCACGACGTCCCGCCGCAGACCTGACCCGAGGCGCACGCGTTGCCGCACGACGCGCAGTTCGACGACGTGCCGAGCGCGACTTCACATCCGTTTGCATACGCGTGATCGCAATCCGCGAAGCCCGCGGCGCACGCTGCCTGACAGACCCCCGCTGTGCAGCGCGCGCTCCCGTTCGCCGGGACGCCGCAGCCGTTGGCGCAACGCCCGCAGTTGTTCACGTCGGTGCCGAGCACGGTTTCGCAGCCGTCGGCGAGGATCCCGTTGCAGTCGGCGAAACCTGCGTTGCATGCGAGACCACAGCCCGCGGAGCTGCATCGCGGCGACCCATTCGCGATCGCAGGACACGCGGCGCCGCACGCGCGGCAGTTGCTCACGCTGTCGAGCGGTGTCTCGCAGCCGTTCGTCGCGATCGCGTCGCAGTCGCCCCATCCCGGATCGCATGCGAGGCCGCACGCGCCGGCCGCGCACGCACGCTGCGAATGCGCTCGCTGCGGGCAGATGGCCGAGTCACATGCGCCGCAGTGATCGACGTCGGTCAACAACGCCACGCAGCTGTCGCCGCATCGCGTTTCACTGGCGGCACACGTTGCCGTGCACGTGTCGCGCGAACAAACCGCACCCATACAATTCGTGCCGCACGCGCCGCAGTTCGCGGCCGACGTCGAGACGTTGACTTCGCATCCGTTGGCGGCGTCGTGATCGCAATCTTCGTAGCGCGACGCGGCGATGCTGGTGCACTGAAGCGCGCATCGTCCGTTGGTGCAGACCGACGTCGACTGCGGTCCGGGGTCGCAGCGATTGCCGCAAGCGCCGCAATTGGCCGCCGAATCGAGAGATGTCTCGCATCCGTTGTCGAGCGTTCCGTCGCAGTTGCCGAAGCCCGGCGCGCATTGCGTGTCGCACTGTCCGTCGACGCACGCTGCCGCGATGTGCTCACCGGCCGCGGTGCAGCGCGTGCTGCATGCGCCGCAATGGTCGATCGAATCGAGTGCGGTTTCGCATCCGTTCGACATGTCGCCGTCGCAGTCGCCGAAGCCTGGCGCACATGGCGACTGACAAAGCCCCGAGGCGCACATCCGCATCGCGTTCGGCCGGCTCGGGCAGGCACGATCGCACGCGCCGCAGTGGTCGGGATCCGAGGCGAGCTGTACGCAGCGATTGCCGCACGTGATGCAGCCACCGTCGCGGGGCGCGGCGTCGAACGTGTACACCGGGGGGCCGCATGCGATGGCGAACGCGGCGACGAGCGCGGTCAGCGCACCGAGCAGCGACGAGAGATTGCTTCCTGACGAGCGCGACGGGCGCATCGGCTAGAACCCGCCCCGCGATGCCCGCATATCCAGGCGCGAGCACTGGAACGATCGAAACCGCGCCGGATGCCGCGCGCTCTTGATTTCCGCGCGTGCGCATCGAGATCACGAACCATGCGGCGCCGCCCGCGAGGACGACACCGCCCGCGATGAACGAAGCCAGCGACGCGTAGCCCATCGTCACGCCGAGTCGGTAGTTCGGGTCCGTCGGGGCGTTGTCGGTAGGATTGAGCGGCACCGGTTCGCACCGGATCACGCCTTGCTCGGGTGGGTTGCAGTGCTGGCGTTCGAATGTTCCGAACGCGCTTCCACGCACGATGGCGAAGACGACTCCTGCCGCGAGCCCGAGCACTCCCACACCCATCACCGCGATGGGCGCGATCGGCGGCCCCGTCTGGATCACGTCGGCGCGCTCGAGTGAGACGTTCACGGTGATCGTGCCGCCGGCAGGGACCCGCACGCGTTCCTGACGTGCGCGAAACCGCGGCGCGGTGATCGCGACGACGTGCGTGCCGGGATCGACGTCGACCGTGCGCGAACCCGCGGGCGGCGCGTTTCCATCGACGAGTACGAACGCGCCGGCAGGCGTGATCTCGAATTGGACGTGACCGACAGCTGCCTGCAGTTCGCGAGAAAAAGCTTCGACCTCGGCGCGCCGTGCGCTGTTGGCGGGGTTGTCGGTGGTGGCCGCGAGATACGCACCGAACGCCTCGATCGCGGCGAGATCGTGCCCGAGCGCGCGATGCGCGACGCCGAGGTTGTAGAGAACGGGCGGTACCGCTGCGAGCGCACGTGCCTGTTCGAGTTCGACGACGGCATCGGCCCAGCGCGCTTGTTCGACCAGCGCGAGTCCGCGCTCGAAATGCTGGCGCGCGGCGGCCTCCTGCGGCGACTCGGGAGCGGGCGACGCGGTCGCACCGGCGGGCGGGTCGGCCGGGCGATGGCGGCGCTGGGCGTGGGCGGTACTCGAGACGACAGCGGCCGCGAGCGCCGCGAAAGCGATGGTGGCAGTTCGCACGGAAAATCCCCTACCGCCTTGAGTACCGCAGGGATGGGTCCCGGTTCCAGCCGACAAACGAGCGACGAGGGGGCGCGTGTGGTGGGAAGCTCGTCACTCGATCGCAGCGCGAATCGTTCGTTCAGGCCGGCACGTCGCCGAACTTGCCGTCTTCGAAGTCGCGAAAGGCCTCCACGATTTCGTCGCGCGTGTTCATCACGAACGGACCGTGCTGCACGATCGGTTCGTCGATTGGCTCGCCTGCGAGGACGAGCACGTGCGCGTCTTCGTCGGCGAGGATCTCGATACGACCGCCGTCGTTGCCGAACAGAACGAGTTCACCTGCACCTGTGCTCTGGCCGTTCGCTCGCACGCGCCCCTTCGTCACGATCACCATCGCGTTGTGCGTCGGCTCGAGCGTGATCGGAAGTGCCCCGTTCGCACGCAGGTTCGCATCGAGCATCGTGATGGACGTGAAGGTCCGCGCGGGGCCTTTCGCGTCGTCGTACGCGCCTGCGATGACGCGCACGCGGCCTGCGTCGTTCGCGAGCGACACCACGGGAATGTCGCCAGCGGTGATGCCCTGATAGCCCGGCGGGGACATCTTGTGCGCCTTCGGAAGGTTCACCCACAGCTGCATCATGTGCATCGCACCGCCCTGCCGAGTGAACGCTTCCGAGTGGTATTCCTCGTGAAGAATCCCCGACGCGGCCGTCATCCACTGCACATCGCCCGGGCCGATGGTTCCGGCGTGACCGGCATTGTCACGATGCGCGACCTCGCCTTCCCACGCGACGGTGACGGTCTCGAAGCCGCGATGCGGATGCCATCCCACGCCGCGCTTGCCGCGCGCGGCCGGGGCGAACTCGCGACGCGGGCCGTAGTCCATCAGCAGGAACGGGCTCACGCGCTCGGCCGGCAGCGACGGGCGCGGAAAGTAGCTGGAGACTTGGAAGCCGTTGCCGACCCAATGGAACGGCGTGCTGCGGAAGACGCCGGCGACGCTGCGCAGTGCGCTGCGCGTGGCCGCGGGCGAGAAGGTCTCGGGGGTCGGGATGAAGTCGTTCATGAACGAAAGAATGCGTCGTCCAACTCGCCGAGAACACGGGTCATGCCGTGATGCCATCCATCACGTCGTGTGATGGGTGGACTCCGTGGCGGCGCGGCACAGCGAGGTAAGCCGCGTTTCGACCCACTGCGCGACCGGGCCGAGGCGTCCGCCTCGTCGCCACACGAGATGAAGGATGCGTCGCGGGTACGTTCCACCCCAGGCGTCGAGTCGCAGAGGGACGAGGCGTCGTGCGCGAAGTTCGTCGCGGATCGCGTGCTCGGGGAGGTGACCCCATCCGAGTCCCGCGGCGATGAGGGCTTGCTTGGTGGCGAGATCGACCACGCGCCAGGTCCTGCTCGAGAGCACGCCATGGTCCGCCGAGCCTTCGCCGGCATCACGCGGAGCGCCGCGCTCGCTCAGGACGATCTGGACCGTGTTCGCCAGTGCGCTGCGCTCGATCGCCCCGCTGACCCGTGCAAGCGGATGCGATTTCGCGACCACCGGGATCATCGTGATCTCCGCGATGCGTCGCTGCTCGAGTCCGCGGCGATCGGCCTCGTCTCCGGCGATTCCAAGGAGCGCGCGTCGTTCGCGCACGAGCGTGGTCACCGCCGAGAGGGTTTCGCTCAACAGAACCAGTTCGACCGATGGGTGCTCCTTGCCGAACTCGCGCGCGAAGTCGACGAGTGCATCGGTGGGGAACATCGAGTCGACGACGATCGACAACCGCGTCTCACGGCCGCGCTTGAGCGACGCGACGACGTCGTCGAGTGCATCGAGATCGTCGTGTACGGCGCCTGCCGCAGCGACCACCGCTTCGCCGTGTGACGTCAGTTTCGGCGTGCGCCCGGTGCGATCGAAGAGACGAAGACCGAGTTGCGCCTCGAGCCGGTCGATCGCCTGGCTCACCGCGGCCTGCACGCGTCCGAGCTTGCGCGCTGCGGCCGAGAAACTCCCGGTCTCCGCGACTGCTCGCAACGCACGGAGTTGATCGATGGTGACCCCTTCGAGCATCACGTCTCAGCGATCGCCGGCGCCGGCTGCATCGCACGCCTCGCGACGTCCGGCGGCACACGCTCGCGCGCGAAACCATGTGGCTGCCTCCGGGTCCGCGGGCTGCCCGTGTTCGAAGTCGCCGACGCGATAGAACTCGGCCGCGCGAAGACACGCGCTTGCGCTGTTCGAACACTCCGCGGTCCACGAGGCCCGCCGTTGCACGCGCTGCTCTGCGAACGTCTGCTCCATCGCAGCGTGATTCTCTGCCGCTGCCCTCGCGTTGTTCACATCGTCGCGGTGGGCTCTCGTGAGCGCGTCGAACTCCGCCGATACCCGCTCTGCTGCGCGACGGCGCGCGACCAGTGTGTTGGCTGCCGAGAGACCCGCCGCGACGATGCCGATCGCGACGATCGCGTATCCCACTTTCGAAGTGTGCCGTGGCGCCTTCGGTGCGGCCGCCACCGCAGGTGCACCGATGCGTCGTTGCTCCAGGGTTTCAGTCGCGATGCGCCGTTGCAGCGCCGAACTCGATTCGCTCGCGACGATCGTCTCGAGGTCTTCGTCGGGTGCGTCGGCGAAGCGGATCCTGAGTTTGTCGTCGTCGGAGAGCTTCATCTCGAGATCTGCGCAGGGGAGGGTACCGCACCGCGCGAACGATCAGTCCGCTTTGAAGAAGTCGTCCGCGTGGTGATACTTCGCGCCGATCGCATCGGCGAAGCGCGCGTCGCTGTCCATGTCGCCGACCATCACGAGATGCGCGCCGGCGAGGCCGTGGCGTTCCATCAGATGAACCCCCATTCCCGGCAGCGGCTTGCGGCAGAAGCATCCGACCGGGAACGACGGATGCGGGCAGTACGCGATCTCCGCGACGGGCAGTCCGAGCAGTTCCACCGTGCGATCGAACGCCGCTTTCGCATCGTCGTGCGTGAGCTGACCCGAGGCCACGCCGCTCTGGTTGGAGACGAAGAACAGTTTGTAACCGTCGGCGATCCATTTTTCGAGCGTCGCCTTGCGACCCGGAAGGATCTCCACGTCGTCCGCGCTGCGCGGATAGATCTCGCCGCTCTTCGTCTTGCGAAGCGTGCCGTCGACATCGAGCAGCAATCCCTTCGCGTGCTTCTCGCTGCGCTCCTGGCGCACGAACGGGATCTCTTCGACGGCGCCGAAGCCTTCGTTCGCATGCGGCGGCTCGAACGACGCGTTGTACTTCTCGAGCGCGGCCGGCGGCGGAAGGTTCGGATCCGTCTTCGACAGTTCCTTCAGATCGTCGGGGCCGAGCAAGCGCCCGTGTCGCTCGAGAATGCGGAGCACGACGTTGATGGTTGCCTCGCGCATCGAGGTGGCGAGATGGATGCAACGAACGGGCACGCCGTGCGCGTGGGCCGTGCGAATGACCGCGTAGCGCGACACGCGGGTAGCGTACGTGTTGTCGAGAACGATGCGCTTCTGCCCGGACGCGAGCAGCGATGCGAGTTGCGGAATCAGGTCGTCGAGTGAACCGCCCGTCATGTCGCGGTTGAGCCGTGCGTATCCGCGGTCGACGTAGCTCGCCACCCGCGAAGACTTCCCCGCGCCCTGGATGCCGATGACCATCACGACCTCGGGCTCGTCGCCCGGTGCATCGCCGGCGTTCAGCGTGCGCAATCCGGCAGGCACTTCCGGCGGCGCGATGAAAGCCTGCGCAGCCGGCGCGGGATCGAACGAAATCTTGCTCGCGAGATCCTCGCGGGCCTTGGCGTCGAATGTGACCTTCAACGCCGACAACGACGACTCGATGCTCTCGCGCCGCGTCGCACCGATGAGCGGGAGGACCGGCGCACCGAGATCGAGCAGCGAAGCGAGAGCGGCTTCATGAGGCGTGATCGCGAGGCGCGTGGCGATCGGCTTCATCGCGCGGTTCTTCAGGAGATTGCCGGTCTTCGCGTGCCCGCCCAGCGGGCGATGCGCGAGAAACGGAATGTTCATCGCGCGTGCGAGTGCGAGCACTCCATCGGCCGCGCTGCCGCGATCCATCACGCTCAGTTCGTTCTGCACTGCGCGAACGGGGAAGTGCCGCATCGCCTGGTGCACCTCGGGGATGGACGTATTGCACAACCCGAGATGCTCGATCTTTCCGGCGCGCTGCAACTCCGCGAGCGTGCCGAGCGTGTCTTCGAACGGCGTTCGCGGATCGTTGGTGTGCAGCATGAAGAGGAAG